>CAMZKK010000058.1 GCA_947311175.1 uncultured Planctomycetota bacterium
CAAACAAAACAGAAACAAGTAAACCCCTTATCCATTTACCCAAAATTTTTCAGACCATTTTTCACCATTTTGGGAAAATATGTTTTTTTCGGACAGGCTCTATTTACAGTCGTCTTGATGATATTTCATTCATAAGCTTTTACAAAAAATATGATCGAAAGCTGTCGGTAATTGAGAATTCTAAATCAATTAACCGCGACAGAAATATTCTTAAAAAAGACAAAACACCTTTTTTAAATAATAAAAATACGTATATAGAGAACTTTATGTCTGCTCTGAAAAAATTAGATAATGAAAGTTTAACCGTAGAAGATCATTACAAACTTATAATTTTTTGCTATAAAATCAGAAATAATATTTTTCATGGTCATAAAAAAGCAACAGAGATGATAAAAAATGGACAGAGGGAAAGATTGCTTAATTACTCACAAATAATTTTAGTAACGATTGAAATGTTCTTTAAAATTATAGAGAGTAAATATAGTTATAAATTAGCAACAGAAGAGGAATTAAAAGAAAATGCAAAAAGCAATTGTTAATTTAATAAAGACTCATCTAAAAAAAGGTAAAAATCTTGTATATTTTGCTTCTGGCACATATGTAAACCCAGAATATAAGAAATTAAACTATGAGAATATTTTTCTTTTGGATTACAATTTCAGAAAAAATTCTTATGACGGAGAAAAAATATTCTGTTTAAAGCTTGATAGTATTAAAGCAGTAGAGCTTTTTAAAATTTTAAAAATTAAAATTCATTTTTTTGTTGCCTTAAATGAAGGACTTTATGAAGGCGGTGGAAAATATCCAATCAATTCAGATTTTTTTTTAGGATTGTGTTTTCCTTTATTCACTGATAAACTTTTGCATATTGGATGCAAAGAGTATTATTGTGAAACTCAATTTGCTCATTTAAGAAAACATTTTCTTGATTTACCTTTCCAAGAAAAATTAGTTCTAACCTCCGAATCAGAAGACTATATTCCACCTAGTATTTTTTCCAGTTTGGGCAATAGAGCTACATTGACAAGGTTAAATGAAAAAATTATTAGTAAACAAAAAATACCGTCATCATTCATTGATATATATGTTGAACATAATAGCATTTGGAATGCGAAAAGTGAATTAGATGCGATTTTTTCTCGCTTTGATTCCGAATTTCAAAAATCAATAATTCAAAAGTATAATAATAATGTTTACCCAATCAAATATCGTGGTTCACATAAGCCACGATATAAAACATATGGGATTGAAGAAATAATTGATTTATGTCAAAAAAATCAATACCGGAAGATTGGTCTTATTCCCAATGGAATGAATTACACAAATCAAATAAAGCTATTCGAAAAATCGAATGGATTTCCAAATGAAATTCATTTCTATCATTTAAATAAAGGTGATTTTAAAGAATTATATAAACAGATAGATAGTAATCAATTAAAGCAAGGAAGCATAAGGTTAAATGAAAATACTTATCTGGAATACTGAGTGGGCAACACCAAATTCTAAACGAGAGAGAATGATTAATGAAATTGTCAGCAGTTGCAATGCAGATATAGATTGTATAACTGAAGGCTATTTAGAGTCTTGGAAAGATTACGAATATATTATATCTTCAAATGAAGATTATGGATACAAAATACATCAAGGAAGAAGGAAGGTAATTTTAATTTCAAAAACTCCTTGGAATAACATAAGTGATGCTAGTGCTACAAATATTCCAGAGGGGAGATATGTGGCAGGGATTACTAATGACATAGCTGTTGTTGGGGTTTGCATACCTTGGAAGCAGGCACATGTTAGCACAGGTAGAAAAAATCGAAAAAACTGGGAAGATCATCTTTCTTATTTGGAAGGATTAGGTGATATATTGCCTAATTTAGAACAAAAAACTTTAGTTATGGGAGATTTCAACCAAAGAATCCCAAGAGGATATTCAAGAAAAGACGCTTATGATTTAATGTTAAAAACTTTCAATGACTTTTCATTTGCAACAAAAGACAATATTCAGCCAATAGGTAAACAGTCTATTGATCATCTATGCACTAAAAATATGGGGAAAATACACTTTGTTGAATCTATCGATAACATTCATAATAATGTAAAATTATCGGATCATTTTGGATTAATTATAGAAATAGATAAATAAATTACCTTGATAGATAATGACGAAAATAAAACAGACAAAACGCAGTTCATGATAGACCTCTGTAATACAATTATCGATAGAGACATTGCATGCAATGTCTCTATCTTTTAATTATGAATACGATTAATCCTTAACAATAATCTTTTCTAATTTCTCATCTCTATGATTTAGATATTTTGCGTAGAAAGCTAGTGCGGGGATTTGGAATGCTAGGCCCATTGCTACTAGTAGGGTTACTTCTCCTAAAAAGTCATAGTCTTTAAACGTGCCTAATACCACCCCTAAAGTAATTACATGATATCGAGCTGCGGTGCCAAAGAAAAATGATTTGGCTGTGGGCTTATCAAATAATTTATTGCCAACAATATGGCTTACGATAAACACAATCCCGTAAAATAAGACGACTGGCACAACGGCAAGCAATAGTTGATTTGGTTTGTTTAATAAGTCTTGATTGATTTTAAGGCTCATAACCAAAAAGCTCACAATGGTAACCCCACAGGCACTAATTCCACCATTGATTGGTTTTAGTTTTTTGAAGAAATCATAACCCTTCTTTTTGATAATTATTTTTCTTGTAATCCAACCGAAGAGAATGGGGAAGACGATGATAAAAAATAATTTTTCTAAGATAACTGCCTTATCTACAATCAAATCACTTGCCTGCTCCTGCATCAATAATAAACTTATGTATGGCACGGAAAATGGCAAAGTAATCACAGCCATAATTATTCCACCGCTGACAATTGCCATAACCGAATGCATATTTCCTTTGGTAAAATAACTCCAGTTTATTGTCATCCCACTCGTTGGCACCAAAGAGAGCAAAACCAAGCCCAGCCACATTGCAGGATGCTCACTTAAAAACAACCAACCCAACCCCAACGCGATTAGCGGATAAATAATAAAGTTGAAGATGGTGGCAACAAATAGCGAATATTTAGAATCTCCAAATTCCTTGAGACCTTTATCAAATTCCAAATTAATAAAAACCGGAAAAATCATTATCAATAAGGCACTGATGCAAATTGCTCTTGAATATTCCATCGGATACCAATGCCCTTTAACCAACCCCAAAACCAAGGCAATAGGAATAATTATCGCGAGGTTATTTCTTACAAAATCTATAAACTTACGTGCAAACATTTTTCATCCTTTCAAAAAGAAATATTATGAAAGGACATTGCAAACTATATACCAAAAGGAAAACAAGCTTATTGCCAGTATTGCTGGTTATTGTGTCTGTTATTTTGCAAAAAATTATTATGGCAATCAATTGCAATGATTGTGTATGCAAATGCAATGCAATATTGCAAAATACAAATTGTCTGTTAAATTCCGCATCACTTACGGAATTTAGCTCTAAGACTTCGTCCTTATCTTATCTCTGATTACAATAATTAAAATTAGACAAGATGATTTACTTTTGATTTGCTGAAAATGGATTTATCTGTAAACTAAAAGGGAATACTCAAAATATATTTGCCGTTTTAAAAAGGAAACAAAATGAATCCAATAAAAATGATTAGAAAGCTCGGTAAGGCATTACGAGGCGGAGCAACTTTTTCACAAGTATCAATTGGGGTGTTCCTTGGTTTTGCCATTGGAATGATGCCAGGGTTGAGCCTTAGTTTGATTTTGTTAATAGCCTTGCTCTTGTTATTAAATGTCAATGGCGGGGGTGCTTCTGTTGCCTTGATATTCGGGAAGATACTCTGCCTTGTACTGGCTCCGCTTACCTTTAATATCGGTTATACCTTAATTCATTCAATTGGCTTAGAGGGATTGATAAGAACCATTAGCGATACTCCGATTCTTGCCTTGCTTGATTTTCAGGTTTATTGCCTTACCGGAGCAATTCCGATTATTGTTATCTTTGGGAGTATTGCAGCTATTTTTACCGCCAAGTTCTTTGTTAAGTTTCAAGAGGCTACTGCAAAGGCAAATTCTGAAAATGATAAATATCAGAAAATAATGAATAACAAAATAATGAAGGCTATTCTTTGGCTTGCCTTTGGGAAGAAAAAAGAAGTCAAGGAAGATGAAAAAAAGAAAAATAACGGGCTAATCTTAAAAAGTAGGATTATTGCAGGAATTGTTGCAACCTTTATTATCTGTATCTTCAGTTATTTATATGCAGATGTCGTGGCAAAACATGCGGTTATTTCTAGTATAGAGGCTATGTCTGGCTCTGAAGTTAATGTCAAGAGTGCAAGTATCTCTCTTCTTTCCGGTCGATTTAAAATAAACAATTTGCAAGTTACTAATCCTGAAACCCCGACAACCAATTCCATTCAAGCAGAAGAAATCATTGCCGATATTGATGTCAAGGCATTACTTACCAGACAATTTGTCGCTGATGAAATTTCTTGCACCGCATTTAAGACTGGAGCAAAGAGTTCTTCGGCAGGAGAGGTTTATGTTAAGGTTGAACCCAAAAAAGAAGAACCTGCTTCGGAAAATTTAAATACTGCACAACGGATAAAACTTTATTATACCAAGATAAAAGAGGTGAAGAAAAAGATTGATAATCTAAATAAATTTCTTGATTCAAATGATCCGGCAACAGCTGTTAAAGACAGTGAAGATAAAAAACTTTCTAAAAAAGAAATGCTAAAGGAAAAAGCGAGGTTAAAGGGGTACCTTAGTTTGAGTGCAAAAGATATCTTGTCAAAACATCCAACATGGTTAATTAGAAAAATTTCAATCAACAAACTTTCGATAAGCCCGGAATTGCCAACAATGATTGTTGTTGGTAAAAATATTTCAAGCGCTCCATCTCTTGTTACGGAAAAGAGAAGTATTGTTGTAAAACCGGATAAAGAGGCAATCGCAGAATTAAAGAAAAAATTTGGAGGGAAGACTCTTGATAAAATAAAAGAAGGCGTAGGCTCAAAATTAAAAGGACTTTTCGGAAAATAATGGCTTTGTTGCTTCCCACAATTTCAATCATCGCCGGTTTGGTAGTTTTAATATGGAGTGCCGACCGTTTTGTTGATGGTGCTTTGGCTGTTGCAAAACACCTTGAAATATCGCCTCTCTTAATTGGAATGTTGGTGATGGGGTTTGGTACCTCGGCTCCGGAAATGTTAGTGTCTGCGGTCTCTGCATGGAGCGGTAAGCCCGAATTGGCAATTGGTAATGCTTACGGCTCTAATATTGCAAACATCGCCTTGGTGTTAGGAATGACTGCCATCATCAGCCCAATCTCAGTCAAATCGACTATGCTTCGCAAAGAATTACCAATCTTAAGTGCAGTTACTTTGCTTGCGGGATATTTGTTGATAGATGGCAATATCTCCCGAATAGATGCATTGATTTTAGCTGTTGTCTTTGGTCTTTTTGTTGGTTGGTCAATATGGGAATCGAAAAGAAAAAAACAAAATGAATTGGAGAATATTGACCTTAGCTGTATCGAAGAAATAAACAAAAACCATTTGAGTTTATCAATGGGGATTTTTTGGATTGTTTTCGGATTGATTTTGCTGATGGTAAGTTCAAAAGCATTAGTAAATGGTGCAACTGTAATTGCTTACAGTTTTCATATTAGTGATCTTGTTATTGGTCTTACAATTGTTGCAATTGGCACCTCTCTGCCGGAGCTTGCGGCATCAATTGCTGCTGCAAGAAAAAACGAACACGAGATGGCGTTAGGTAATGTTATCGGTTCAAATATGTTTAACACCTTGATGGTGGTTGCGATTGCCGGATTGATTAAACCAATGCCATATCTTAGTCATGAAGTCATAAGCAGAGATTTTCCAATATTGCTCACCCTTACTTTTAGCTTGTTTGTCTTTGGGTATGGCTATAAAAAAAATGGAACGATTAATCGTTATGAAGGAATTATTCTTGTTTCTGTATTTATCGGATACATGGTTTTATTGTTTAATCAAGCTCACTATGGCGTGAAAGTAGCAAATTAATATGATTAGAAAAGCGTTAATGACAGATGCGGTTGAGATAAGAAATCTTGTTAATTATTATGCCGATAAAGACAAGATGCTGGCAATAAGCCTTAACAATGTATATGACAGGTTAAGGGATTTTTTTGTTGTTGAAAGTGATGGCAAAATTGTCGGGACGATTGCTTTGCATTTTGTTTGGGAAAATCTTGGTGAAATTCGAAGTATGGCTGTTGCAGAAAATTTTCAAGGACAAGGCATTGCCAGGGATTTATTGCGGGTAGCTATTGATGAGGCTGAAAAATATAGTTGCTCGCGAGTCTTTACTCTCACCTATGTCCCTGAGTTTTTTCAAAAATACAAATTCAAAATTATTGATAAACATGATTTACCACACAAGGTTTGGGCAGATTGTATTAATTGTCCAAAATTTCCAGACTGTGGAGAAATCCCCTTGGCATACGACTTAGATATGGAGAAATAAAGATGGCTAAAAAACTATGGGCAGGACGATTTAAAAAAGGCATTCATCCTCTATTGTTGGAATACAGTGAATCTATTTCGTTTGATAAAGAATTGGCATTTGTTGATATTCGAGGTTCAATTGCTCATGCTAAGATGCTTAAAAAAATTAAAATTATCACTGCCAAAGATTTTAACTCTATCAAAAAAGGATTGATGACGATTGCGACTAAAATCAAGAATGGTAAATTTAAATATAAAATAGAGAATGAAGATATTCACATGGGGATTGAAGCAGAGCTAACATCGATGATTGGGGAGCCTGCAAAGAAATTACACACTGCCAGAAGCAGAAACGATCAGGTTGCGACCGACTTTCGACTATGGACGCGAGAAGCAATTGATACCTTAGTTGCGGGGATTGAAAATTTCCAAAAAGCTTTGGTTAAGGTGGCAAACAAAAATAAAGAAATTGTTATTGCCGGATATACTCATCTTCAACGAGCCCAACCGGTGTTGCTTGCCCAACATCTTCTTGCGTATGTCGAGATGTTAGAACGGGACAAGGGACGCTTGATAGATTGCCGAAAACGATTTAATAAATTACCGCTTGGTGCCTGTGCCTTAGCCGGAACAACCATCAATATTGACCGTGAATTTGTCTGTAAGGAATTGGGCTTTGACGGTCTTTGTGAAAACTCGATGGATGCCGTAAGTGATAGAGATTATTGTGTTGAACTCGCATCTTCCCTCTCCTTGATAATGGCACATACCAGTCGATTTAGTGAAGACATTATTCTTTGGGCAAGCACGGAATGGAATTTGATAACTCTTGCTGACGAATGGTCTACCGGTTCAAGCATTATGCCACAAAAAAGAAACCCCGATCTTCTTGAATTGGTGCGAGGAAAAACCGGACGGGTTTATGGTGCATTAACCGCCCTCTTGACAATCCTTAAAGGTCTGCCAATGACCTACAATCGAGATTTACAAGAAGACAAGGTGCAGGTTTTTGATGCAGTAAAAACGGTATCGACAACCATTACCGCCTTAACTGCCTTTACTCCAACATTAAAATTTAATTTGCAATCTGCAAAGGCAATGTTAAAAGGAGGCTTTCTTGAAGCAACCGTAATGGCTGAATATCTTGTTGAAAAGGGATTACCATTTCGTGATGCTCACGAGGTGTCTGGTGCTTTGGTTAGAATTGCAGAAGATAGAGGCTGTGAATTGAAAGACATCTCGCTTGTGGAAATGAAAAATATCTGCACCTATTTTTCTGCCGATATTTTCAAGCGTCTTGCCCCGGAGCTAGCGGTAAAACATTATAAAAGCACCTCGTCAGCCGGAAGCAAAGAAGTTAAAAAAGCATTGAGCAGATGGTCAAAGCGATTGTCTATCGCTATTAAATAGTTAATCGGCAGGATTGTTTTAAAATATGACTACATTAAAAATCGGCAACACAGCGACTAAAAGATTATCTGGTAAAAGGTTGTGCCATTAACGAAAACGCCTGCACGAGAAACAACAAAAAGTCGTTCAGCTAAAAATAGGAATACAAATCCTTAGTCGTGCTGTTGAAACTCAAAAGCAAGGCAACGAGGAATTGGCATCTCTAACCCTATTTATCGCAACGAGCAAAAGCGATGAAGCCGATATTATAAAGCGGTTTGTCATAAGTATTTTGAATCGTAATTTGGATAATGGGAAAGGGGTGGAGTTATGAGTAAACACGAGCCATTGACGACCGTGCTGCCATCCCGTTGCGTTAATTAAACAAAGTGGATAATTTAGGGATAGAAAATCCGCAATTAGATGAATAATGGCGGAACTAATTGAGTATATAAGACAGGCAGGAAATAGCGCTAAAATCACGATTTGACTTAAATGTAAGAATTGGTTAAAATCAATATATGAAAAAATCTATAATTTATTGTATCAGTGATTTGCATCTTGGCGATAAAGGCAGTCGGGATAATTTTGAAGAAAAACAACGCACCCCTTCATTGCTGAAATTTATTGATTTTATTGAGCAAGAGCAAAAAAACAATTCGGCAAAGCTTTTTATCCTTGGTGATTTGTTTGAATTTTGGCAAAGTTCAATCGGCAATGTGTTATCAAAGAGAAAGGATATAATAGACCGACTAGGTGAGGTAAATACAACCTATATTATAGGAAATCACGATATCGATATTTTGCCACTAACAGGGACAGAATGGTTCAAAATCCCACTTTTTCAAAATATTACAAATGAAGTTCGTTTATCATACAATAATATTGAATATGTTTTTAATCATATA
>CAMZKK010000059.1 GCA_947311175.1 uncultured Planctomycetota bacterium
CCAAAATGCCCGCCCGTCCCAAAATGCCCGCCCGCCCCAAAATACAAATACGCCAAAATTACAATCAAAATCGATTGGATCGTTAATATCGGGTTTTAAATCATCGGTTACGAAAAAAATAAATACGATTCGAAATACGCCATATCAAAAATTGTGGCAACGAAATTATTGGGAACACATTATTCGCAATGAAAATGAATATAATCGTATTTCACAATATATTATAGATAATCCAAAAAAATGGCAAAGGGATAAATTAAACGGTGGTGATGGTAATATTGTAATGGAAAAAAGAGCATCATACGGAGAAGAAGAATGGATGGTATAAAATGACTAATAATGCCCCAGTCAATCTTTCGTCGTCAAACACTTGCTTCTATTCGCTAAAGGGTAGATTTGTGGTGACAATTATACTCATTTGTTCATCCTAAAAAATCGCGCAGTTGATGCGGAATTTAGTGTTTATTCGCGGGGCTTTCATCATTGTTGAGTAATTTATTTTTGTTCGATTTATTTTTTATCTTTGCCTTTATCTTTCTATGGATTGGGATTGATTTGAGTGAGCCAAATAACTGCGTATATTGTTTTTGTGTAAGGTCGGCTTTTCCTTTGGGGATTATTGCTATTAATTCATTTATTCTTCGTCCTGAAACTGTGGCAAATGCAGTTATCCTTTGGTTTGCCGTTTTTATGATTGCAATCCCTCCTTGTTGAGTGTCAAGGAGGGCAGGGTTGGAGTAAATGATTTCATCTTTAGGGCTTTGTTTGAATTCTTGTAGTATCTTGTCGGCATAAAAGACACAGCTAAATCGGTTTCGGTAGGTTGAATTAGGTGGGTTTATAGTGGTGATTTGTCGTTTTCTGGCTAATATTTTGGCACCATCATTTCGAAAGAAAACACCGTGGTCTTTTTTTGAGTTCGCAAAAAATCCTGTTGGTGGGACAATGCTTATTCCGATATTTGCTATATCCACTCTGTTGCGAGAATTAAATTTATGATAGATGTTTGGTCTTATCTTAGACGAATATATTATTAAACCAAAAAAGCTAAATACTATCAATCCTACAATAATAGTAACGGTATTTTTGTTTACCTTTAATTGTTTTTCAATCGTTGGCTTTCTTGCATCAAACTCACCAATTAGTCTTTTTGTTGCCAATTCTTTGTCATCGTTTGCGGCATCATTTTGAAGGCTTTGTTTTGGTTTGTCGTCTTTGCTTTCATTCATTATTTTAAATCTCTAATTGCTTAATCTTTATATTGCTAAGCTTTGCCAATTCATCAATCTTGTTTTTATTTGCAAGGATACATCTTGATGAATTTTTAAAATTAGGCTCTAAGATTTCAATTGCTGCTCGCTTGATGTCATCTCCGGTTAAAGATAGCAATCTGGTTCTGAATTTTGTCCGAAGCTCATCTGTCATTCCTGATTGATATATACCCAAGGCTGATGAACACGCGCCTTCAGGACGAATTGGCCCGTCAAGATTTTTGATTGTGCCAATGATATTTTTTTCAATAACCGGCTGACTTATATCCATTTCATTGATGATATGGTTGATTGATTTGTCATAGACATCAAAGGTTGTCTTGGTGTTTGGGTCTCGATAACTGAAATATCTAAAAATTGTGTTGGTAGGTGAATATTTTGCATAACAACCATAGGCACCTTGTTTTACCCGCACCTCTTCCCATAGATAACCAAAACTCAAATAGTTGCTGATTAACAATAGTGCCGGGCTAAGGTCATGAGTATAGGGAATTGTTGCGAATACATGACTATTAAAGCATACTGTTGATGGGGCTGCAATCCCATCGGTAAGCCCAAAGATTGGAGTAAAGGTAGATTTGTTTTCAATCGTCTTTGGCTCGCCGAGTTTATTGTAGATAACACAGAGTTTGTCTTTTACTAATGATAAATTTTCTCGCTTGCCAACATAGCTGACGACAAAATTTCTTTTATTCAATACATAATCTTTTAATTCGTTTATTGTGCTTATGATTGAATTGTAGTTATCATCAAAATTTTCAACAATATTTTTGAAAAATTGTAGTTGGGTAACTCCGGAAGATATTTCAGATAATTGATTGTTGCGAGTTATGGTTCTTGCGGCATAACCGCTGGAGATTATATGTCCGCTTTCAATGATTTTATTTTTAAGTGCGGCATAGTGTTGAGAAACAATATCCTTAAATCTTTTTTTGTCATTTAAATCAAAATGAAAAAGTTTATCTTTGATTAGCTCAATCGTTGGCGAAACATTTTCATCTAATGCCTTTGCCTTGATTGTAAGATTAGTATTTGTTGAAAGGTAATCAATGACTGTTCCCGAGATATTGAATGATGGCGAGATGCCACCGCTGTATTGCTCTTCCGCTTCTGCCATTTGAATATAATTTTTGTCAGCAGCCCCCATTTTGTCCACAAGTAGTACATAAAGGGAAAGATATGGATATAGGCTATCGGGGATGTTTGTGATGTCTAAGCTAAGGTTTAGGTAGCTAATCTCATTGGAAAAAACATCGGTATAGAGAAGTTTAAACCCATCGACATCAATCTCTTCCGTTCCTAAGGAAATAGGCTCTTTTGGTACCTCTGATAGTGGTAATACCGGCAAGGTTGCTAGATTTTCCGGGGTATTTGGCTCGGTTTGCATCTTGTCTAAAAGTTCAGCTTCTTTTTTTATCTTTGCAATATCTTCATCCGACATTGTTTGCTTTAATTTATTCATCTTCTCTGCAAAGATATGTTCCTCTTTTTCGATATATTTTGCATCAGGGACAAATGTTTGCAGGCAGTAATGTTTATTATCAACAATCTTTTCTTGTAGTAGACTTTCAAGAAACCTTGAGCTGTCTTCACATTTTATTCTTAATTCCTCAAGGAGTTCATTTATCTTTAGATTTTGCATTGGGTCTTCATCATACATCCATGCCCGTAGGACTCTATCCATCAAGGTTCTTTGGTATGAACCGCCAATTTGTTTATTAGATAAAGTGAATTGATGAAGTGCACGATTTACTGCATCCTTACAAATTCCATCCTTAATCAGTTGTTTAATTGTATCCATAATTAATTTATAAATCTTTTCGGCATCATCAGCATTGCATCCTCGTAAACCGACAGTAAAGTAGGTGTCGAGCTGATATGAGGCATAGCCGGATTCGGTGAGCTCTTCCCCTAATTGTGAATCAATCAATGCCTTGCGTAATGGCGATGCCGAGGTGCCAAGCAAGATGGCATCAAGTAGCATCATGCCAAGGCTGTTTAGTTTTTCCGCAGTAGTATCGGTATAAAGACTTAGGGTGACTGCTGAATTTTTTTCTCTGGTATCACTGTCTGATGCCGGATATGAAATTTCTTCTCTCAATTCAAGAGTTGTTCTGGTTGTTGGATTAACGGTTGAATCAATTTCAATTTTTTCAAATTTTGAAAGCTCTTTATCTAAAAACGATAGATGCTTTTCCGTAATGATATTACCATAAACAAATATTCTTGAGTTTGACGGGTGATAATATTTATTATGAAATTCCTTGAATTTTTGATAGGTTAGTTCCGGGATTATTTCAGGATCTCCACCGGAATCAAAACCATAGGTGCTACCGGCAAACAATCGTTTTCCTTGAAATTTATCGATAAACGAATCAAGGTCAGAATATGCCCCCTTCATTTCATTGTAAACAATTCCTTTGATAATTAAATCCGAAGAAACATCTCCCGGGATTTTAAAATCAAAATGATGCCCTTCTTGTTTAAAGTGATTTTCTGTAATCAATGGATTGAAAACTGCATCGCAGTAAACACTTGAAATATTGAAAAAATCTTGTTCAACCATACTCGAACAAGGATAAACAGTTTTGTCAGGATAAGTCATTGCATTTAGAAATGTTGCCATACTGTTTTTGTAAAGCTCGGTGAACGGATCTTTGATTGGATATTTTTTTGAACCACAAAGAACGGTATATTCTAAGATATGCGGTAAACCCGTGTCATCATAAGGTGGAGTTCTGAAAGCAAGGGCAAGGAGGTTGTCCGGATCTCCGGTATGGATGTGGAGTAACCTTGCTCCGGTTTTTTGATGTTCAAGAACATACACCACCGCCCTCAATAAATCTAACTCGTGAACCTCTTTGAATACAAATCCGTTAATAGTATCATTTGCCTTGTATAATACTTCCGGCTTATCTGAAAAACTGAATGTTCTCATTCTTAGTTAGCTCCTTGGCAGGCAGTTAGGCAGATTACATCAACAATATCTTCCGCTGAGCATCCTCTTGATAAATCGTTGATTGGTTTGGCAGTTCCTTGAATCAATGGACCGAGGGCATCTGCATTTGCCAGCCTTTGGGTTAATTTATAAGATATGTTTGCCGCATCAAGGTCGGGGAATATCAAGACATTGGCGTTACCGGCAACCTTGCTACCAGGGGCTTTTTTATCACCCACCGATTTAATTAATGCCGCATCAACTTGTAGTTCACCGTCAACTTGTAGTTCTGGAGCTTTTTCACGCACTAATTCCGTTGCTCTTATCACTTTATCAATATCTTCGTGTTTCGCACTACC
>CAMZKK010000060.1 GCA_947311175.1 uncultured Planctomycetota bacterium
TGATTTAATATCTTTAACAATCTGCCAATCATAATCAAAACACAATGGGTGGGGAATTATTGCTAAACGAAAATATTGAAGATACACTCCCGGCATCGTAATCATATATTCAAATGGAGAACATTTTATAGAATTAAAACCAAGTGCCTTGTTGCTGTGAAACTCTGTCGAAGAAGAGTTTATTAAAAAAAACAAGAAGAACCAGCTTGAAGAAAGGAACAAATAAAAATATTTTCTTGCCCTAAACGCATGACCTAAAGAATTGCTATAAAATGCTCTATCCAGCAATAAAATAAAAATCGGTGCACTAACCATTATTTCCTTACTTGCCATTCCTGCAAAACACACAAGGACTGTTATACTCTTCCACACCATCGAATTGTTTTTAACACTTTTAATAAAACTAAAAATACACATCAAATAAAAAAGTGTAAATAATTCTTCGCCACGTTGCCAAGTATAAGATACAACATTAACATTAATGGGATGTAATGCCCATAAAAGCGAGCAAGCAAATGCAAGTAGCACACTTTTTTGTTTATCTATTGCTTTAATATTTATCAAAAGACTTTTGATAATAACAAAAAATAAAATAGCATTGCATTGATGTAAGATAACATTAACAAGATGATAGCCAACAATATTGTAGCCAGAAATTGCATAATTTATTGCTAAGGTTAAAAATAAAAGCGGACGAGAGTTTCCATAAATATATAAAGGGGGAAATAATGTGCGCAGATTAACATTTTCTAAGATATATTTAGAGTCATCATAAATCCATTCTGCATTAAGGCTATTATAATATACTGCACAAGTGGAAAGGATGATTAAGAATATAAAATGCTTTGATTTCATAATTATTAGAAATTAGGGATAAGCAAAATTTCTTTGCCTATCCCTATCCTTATTTTGTGTAAAAACAAAACTACGTATTCCTACATTTATTTGCGAATTGTAGAGCCTTCAAACTTTCCAGTAAGGTGAGAAACCATTATATCACGTAACGAATTAGCCTCTTCATCTCGAAAGCTTTTTTCTGGATTACGATAATAAATTGAAAATGCCATTGACTTCATACCATTTGGTATTTGCTTACCACGATAACAAGAAGCAAACTCTACTTTTTCTATAAATTCAGGTTTTTCCATTATTGTAGATTCTATTTCAGACCATTTTGTGTTTTCATTTACCACCAAAGAAATATCTCTGACAATACCGGGGAATTTTGGAAGGGCCTTAAATTTAAATTCCACCTCACCTCGATTTGCCAATTCATCAAAGTTAACTTCTAAGACGGAAGTTTTTTCGAGAAGGTCGTGAGTATTGATTGCCTTTGCAGAAATATTTCCACACAACCCAATGACCTTTTCTTCAATTCTTATTTCAGTTACTGTTGTATCTGCAAATCCTTTTCTCTCCTCATTTATTGGGGTAAATGTGCAAATACCGGGTATTCTAAGTTTTTTCAACAATGTTTCAAATGCCCCTTTTACAAATTCAATTCCACGATCATCAATCAAACAAAGATTGGTAGGTTCTAAAATCTCATCTTTATTCTTTTGGATATAGGTTCGATTGATTTCAAAAAAACGTTCTTGTTTACTTCCACGGTTTATTCGCCTTACTTCTAAAAGTGACGGAACAAGAGTCACTCTCATAAACGGACGATCTTCTCTAACCGGATTGTTGATTTTTACATATTCCCCGGAAAAATATTCTGCGATCGAATCAAACTCTTTGACCCATTTTTTTTCAACAAAGGTATCGGTCATAGTTTCGTTATAACCAAGGGCTGTCAAAACATCAATTGCTTTTCGTTTTGCAATGGTGTCTGGTTTCAGATGCACCATTTTTTGAGGCATTTCAATCTTTGTTGGAATATTTTCATAACCATAACATCTCGCAACCTCTTCAATTAAATCTGCTTCACGTGTAATATCTTGCCTAAATGTTGGAACTTGAACAATTATTTTGCTTGGATTTTTTTCAATTGAATTAAGACCAAGTCCAATAAATATTTTTTCTATTACTCTTGGCTCAACCCTAGTGCCAAGAATTTTGGTGCAACGAGTAAATCTCATTGCGACCTCCCATGGGGTGGCAAGTTCCGGATTGGTATCAATTATTCCATCTACTAAAGTTCCACCCGCCAACTCGCAAATAAGCTGAACTGCACGAGCAGAACTATTTGCAACGCCACCAGGGTCAATTCCTCTTTCAAAGCGATATGAAGAATCACTATTTAGTAATGTCGCTTGACTGGATTTCCGAGTTGATGTTTGAGCAAAATACGCACTCTCTAACAAGATATTTACGGAATTATCACTCACTCCGCATTCTTTTCCACCCTTTACTCCGGCAAGTGCAACTGCTTTTTCCGCATCTGCAATTACACACATACTGGCATTTAATTCTCGCTCCTCATCAAAGACACTGGTGAATTTTTCTTTATCTTTGGCATGGCGAATAATAATCCTATTTTCTTTTAATAAATCAAAATCAAAAGCATGAAGGGGCTGATTAGTTTCAAATAAAACTAAATTTGTAATGTCAACAATATTATTTCTTGGCTTGAGACCAACGCTTCTTAGCCTATTTTGCAACCAGTCAGGTGATGGTCCTACTTTTACTCCTTTAATAACTCTTGCGGTATAACGAGGGCATAAATCTTCCACTTCATTTATCACACTTGTTATATCTGTTATTTTTTCATCTCCCGATTTAGGCAGGGTTATTTCGGGTAATTTAAGTTTCAGAGAAGTAAATGCTGCTATTTCATGGGCAATCCCCCAATGACAAAGCCAATCAGGACGGTTAGTAGTAACCTCAGCGACCAATTGCCAATCGTCACCAATTTGTTCTATTTCTTCTACGCAACAACCTACCCGAGTTAGCTCTTTTGCCAATTCTTCCGGACTAAGCTCAAAGGGCACCAATTCTTTTAACCAATTATAAGAAAGATTCATGCTATTGTGTTAACTCCTTGTATTTAAAAATTTCCTATATAATTTTAGTTATAATTTAAATTTTACAAGTAAATTTATTTTTATCCTTAGCAGACTTATCATAATTTTATTTATTGAATAAATGCAAAATAAAAATATTTTCCATTTTTGTTTTAAGTATTGCGGTCAATTTATCAAAACGTCCACCTCAAAACTAAATTTTACAGTTAGAACTTAAAGCGAAAACACAGCCATCCCATAGATTACGGAATAGGGTAAAATAGGGACTTTACCCATTCATTCGAAACGGCAACGTTCTTATTTGAAAATATGTTTCTCTGGACAGACTCTATTTATCATTAAAATGTGATTCGAGAAATAAATCGTTTGAAATAAAACATTGAAATTAGGATTTTAAAATGCATAAATATAAAACTCACGTCACCCCAGCCAATGATGTTAAGGTTAGGCGAGCACCGGAACAGATTATTGCAGAAATATTACAAAAAAAATTTGCAGATAAAAATAATGTTGTAGTTGCGATTGGCGGACCAGGCGGGACAGGTAAGTCTAGTTTTGCTAAACGCTTAAGTGAATGTCTGATTGATTCTGAAATCTTGCATCTTGATGACTACAAAACTCCGAGAAACGAACGAAAAAACAAAAACCTTTTTGGGGCTCACCCAGATGCAAATTATATGGCATTGATTGATAAACATTTAGAGCTTGCGAGCAAAGGTTGTGATTTCGATAAACCACTGTATGATACCATTTGTGGGACAACTGGCAAAACAGAAGAATTTAAGGTTAAACGAATAACATTACTTGACGGTGAAGTATCAACATATCGTCAATTCCGAGATAAAGTAAATTTTTCCATATTTATTGATTCAGCTTGGACAACCCAATTACAGACCAGGATTAATCGAGATATTGAAATTCGTGGTTATACTAGAGATAAGGCAATCTCAACTTTTTTACAAAGTAATTTGCGAGAATTTGCGGAGCATGGGGCAGAGAGTAAAAATTGGGCTGATGTGCATCTTTATTGTGAAGAAGATTATCGCCTTGTCATTGAATCGGTTGCCGAAGAGCTTTATCTCTCTTTTGCCGATATTTTAAAAAAGGATATGGCTCAAGTTGATTTGTCGGGATTGATTGTTCCTGTGCTCACTCCCTTTAATGATAAAAACGAAATTGATTCGCTTGCATATATTGAGCATTTGAAATTCTTGGGAGAAAATGGAATAGAAAGAATTTTGATTAATGGGACAACAGGTGAATTTTTTTCTTTAGCTATTGATGAACGAAGAATGATTATGTCACTTGCCAAACAATATTTTCCCGGAATTATTATGTTTCAAGCTGGGTGTGATTCTTTGGCACAAACAAAAATTGAAGCAAAGTGGGCAGATCAATGTGGGGCTGATGCAATTGTGTCTCTTCCGCCATATTATCTTTCAACATGCCCGGAGCAAGGGATAATAGATTATTTTAA
>CAMZKK010000061.1 GCA_947311175.1 uncultured Planctomycetota bacterium
ATCGTCCTCATTCGGCATCATTATCTGAATAAAACCCGCAATCGAGCCTAATGGATTATTTATTTCATGGGCAACACCTGCTGCCATCTGACCAATTGCAGCCATTTTTTCATTCTGTTGCAACTGCTTTTCAATCCCCCGTAAGCTCTCTTTAAATCTACTGATTTCAAGAGATTTGGTTTTATCAATTTTTTTAAGGCGAGTAAGTTCGGTAGTTGTAAATAAATCACGCAAAGAAAAAAGCACACCGTTAAGTTTTCCTTTACTGTCAATAAGCTCTGTCGTGGTAATTCCCAGCCTAAAAGAAACACCTTCGCCCCTATCAAATTCAAATTCAAAATCCACAACCGAATCTTCATTTCGGCAACGATTAAGCAATTCCCTAATCACCTCAGCTAAGGCAGGTGGAATGCAACTATAATGATTACTACCAACGGCATTATTTTCTTCTATTCCAATAATAAGTTCAGCGGTGCGATTAAAAAGAGAAATCTTGTCATCGTTATTAATCACCACAATCCCCTGCGCAATACTATTTACAATCAAGGTCAAATAGTCTTTGATTTCCGATACCTTTTCACTGTCTTTCTGTAATTGATTAACCCTATTTACTGTTGCAATATTCAATGACGCACGACCGACAAGAGTATTGATTACTTGAAAAATTTGCGGAGTATATTCCGAGTCATTTAGGTTTGAATAAAAACAGGCAACACCTATCGGTTGATTATCAATAATTAACGGAGAAATCATCAGTGAACGATTATTCTTTTTTTCATTATGTAGCGGAATTACTATCGCCCCTCCCTCTTTGATTGCCCATGCAAAGGTTCCTTCCTCTAAGCGAGTTGCAATTTCTATTTTCATTTCCTCATCAATTCCTTGTTGATAAATCTCAACAAAGGAGCGATCTTTGTTATCAATAAAATAAAAAGTGCTGGCAATAACAGGTAGGATGTCACTAATAAATCCCACTAGGTCATTAAGAACATTCTCAATAGTAAAGTGTTCTTTTTTGACCAAAGCAAATTTATCAATATTTATAAGCTCGACAAAACTACTCTTCAAATCGGCAATAGTTCCTTTTAGTAATTCAACTTCTCTACGCAAAGATTTGATTGTTATTTCTGAATTTTGATTTTGGGTTTCGTCGATAGTCATTTATTTGCCACTAAAAAAGTCAATACTATTTTCACATGCTGATGCCTCTGCCATAATACCTGTTAGCACCTGAATATTAATCCCTAATGCTGTCCATACTTTATCATCAAGTAAAGGAACTCTTTTGTCTCCGCCATCACCAATCATTTTTGTTCGGCAAACGATATCTGCCAAATGAACAATTCCTGCTTCAACACTATTGTTGTTTACATTTGCCGGATGGTGATGAAATTCTATTGATTGACATATATTCTCCGGTAAATTCCATGAACGAGCAACAATTGCCCCAACATCTGCGTGAGTAAAACCAAGAACATCTCTTTCCGATTCAACAATCAAACAATCTCTTTTTATTGTTAACTCAACAATCTTATTAAAAGCATCATTTACATATTTATCGAGAACAATTTTTCCAATATCGTGTAACAACCCTTGAATAAAAATTTCTTCTACATTTTTTCTACGCAACCTAATCGCAATACTTTTCGCAATCAAACCCGTACCAAAACAATGAGCCCAAAACTCAGGACGTGAAAAATTGTCATTTTTACTTGGTCGAAAAACATCGGTTAGCCCCATTGTCAAAATTAAACTTTTAAGGGTTGAAAACCCCATTAACACCAAAGCGTGAGTAAGAGTAGATACCTGTTGAGGCAAGCCATAAAATGCAGAATTAACCATTTTTAACAACTTAGCCGTAAGGCTTGGGTCGCGACTAATTACCGTGGCTACTGCCGAAGCACTTGTTTTGGGATTTTCTAACATTTCCGATACTTGACAATAAACCTCCGGTAAGGTAGGAATACTTTTAATATCGGTAGCTAGTTTTTCCAGCGTGTAATTTTTCACATCATCGTCCTTCCGGCAGTTGTGAAATTGCTATCTCTTTAATCTTCATCATCAATTTATTTTCTCGATAATTTTCAAACATATGTTCAATTCTTTCTTTTTTCCCCTCAATTAAATTTTTATCAGAAATTACTTTAGTTGACGATGAGGTTGTTTTTTTAGCTACAGACAGTCGTAAAATCTGTGTGGTTTTCCGTCTTCTTCCACCGGCATGGATTTTTTTTGAATTTCCATTATTTTCAATCTTTACAATTTTATCAATAACTACAGACTTAACCCCCCAAGCCTTAAGCGTTTTTATTTTATCTTCACTAAGAGTAGTGCCTTTAATAAACAGAGAATTGCCTAATAAATCATTTGCCGGCTCAGCAAGAACCATTCCCGGTTTAACTTGTGCTATCTCAACAATATGCATAACCTCACCTTTCGGGCGGTAAGAAAATATGAAAAGATGTGCCTTCACCAATCACACTATCAACAGTTATTCGTCCGCCATGCTGTTCGATAATCTTTTGGCAAATTGAAAGTCCCAAACCGGTGCCACTGTCTTTTGTGGTATAAAATGGGTCAAAAATCTTTGACAAATTATCTTTGGAAATTCCTACTCCGGTATCAATAATAGAAATTTTTAACATAAATGGCTCACTACCACTGCTATGCATTTTCATCTCAAGCAACACCTTGCCCCCAGCCGGGGTTGCTTGTAATGCATTCATTATAACATTTAACAAAACCTGCCTAAGCTTATCTGCATTTGCCTTAACCTTTGAAATTTTTCCGTGAGCTACCGGCTGAAGTAGGCTTACCTCTTCGCGTTCAGCATCGAATCTAAGATGTTCGCAAATTTCTTGAACCAAAGTTTGAATATCAACTATCTCCATATTGAAATCTTGTTGACGAGAAAAATCAAGCATATCTTGAACGATGTTGTTAATCCTTTTTACTTCATCAAGAACGATATGGCAATATTCTCTATCTTTATCGTTATTAACATTTTCTTGCAAAAGCTGGACAAATCCCTGAACGGAATTAAGAGGGTTTCTAATCTCGTGAGCAATCCCACTTGCCATCTGACCAAGGGCACCAAGCCTTTCTGCCCGTTTAACCTGCTCTGACAACTTATGAATGTGGGTAAGATCACGAAAATGAATAACTACTCCTATTTGCTTTCCTGCATAATCTTCAAGGATGGTGGTGCCAACGCCAACGGGAATTCTATTGCCATTACCTTGATGATAAATATTTAAATTTTCATTTTCCTGCGAACGTCCACTCTTAATAGTCTGGCGAAAAATTATACTAAGGTCATCATAAGGGGGGACGGTATTGATACCTTTGCCGGTGATTTCATGCACAGAGAACCCAACCATTTGTGAGGCATTTATATTTGCTCTTACTATTTTTCCATTGGTATCAACCACCAATAGCCCCCCAGCCATACAGGTTAACACACAAGAACTAAACTCTTCACTATCTTTTAACATACTATACAAACTAGTATTTTCAATACAAATGGATAGTTCTAACGCCATTGCCGTCAACAGCCTCAAACAATACTCATTTAATTTGCGAGATTTATTTGCGGTATCAATATACAATACCCCAAGTGTCTTATCCTTGACTAACAATGGCACACAGCACATTGAATTTATTTCAGACACAGAAAGGGCAACAGTCTTTTTGAATCGCTCATCCTTAGTTACCTCTGATGACAAAATACCTTTTCCGGAGGCAAGAACATCCTCAACCAAAGTTTTTGAAATTGCAACCTCTGCACCTTTTTTCTTGTTAAAGGTTACACTTGGTTCAAGCAGTGCATCTTGATTTAACAATAGCACTGCCCCTCTATCGGCTTTAACCATTTCTACAATCTCTTGAATGGCGAGTTCAAGAAGTTGTTCAATCTCAAGAATACCGCTTATTTTTGTAATGAAATTATAAAGGGCAAGAAAAGAATGCTGTCCCTCATCCGGACTAGATACCAATGTTTGATTTTTGCTTTCAATCAATTCTAACACACTGCTTGACGCCATATCAACCCGAAGCATAGAACTGGAATTATGATGGCTTTCGGAAACGACTGCCTTGCTGGTAATGGTGCTGTGATTGTCGAGCTTTACTAAAAATAAAGTATTACCAATAGTAATTCTATCGCCGTTATGTAATCTTTGTTCCTTTTCAATCCGTAAATTATTTACGTAGGTGCCATTTGTTGAACCTAAGTCAATAACGGATATAAGTTGATTTTTTACTTTAAATTTAACATGTCTTCGGCTGACACCTTCATCTTCAAATGGAATATCAACTTTTTTGTCCCGACCTAGAATCAACTCACCATCTACAAGGATAAACCGCTGCCCGCGATGAGCACCCTTAATTACAATTAAAATATTCATATAAAATAGCCTATATTAACTGAAGAACCTACGATGATTCAGATATCTCTTCATCATCAAACGACATATCAAAGATGCAGCTTAATTCCTTTTGTGCATTTTGTAAATGTTCTTCTGTTGCCTGAGGATTAAAAATTTTCAAATTCTTTTTTTGTTGACGATCCCAAACTAAAAGATATTCGCACCCGTCTTCTTTTAAAAAATCATCTAACCTAAGAAATCTCTTTCGAATCAAAATAAGGCATAAGAGGTAGCGGAACAATTGTTTTTCAACAGTGGTGATTTCTTCTAATTTAGTGAAAAACATATAAATAACTTGTGTATCAATAAATATTTTTTTGGGTTCTTCTTCATTATCCGATACTTTGGTTTTCCAGAATGAAAAAAAGTTATCCTTCGCCACCTTACCCCAACATTCCGGACAATAATCATCTCGCACAAAGGTCTCGGATCTCTCAAGTAAAGCACTATAGTATTCTTCACCATCATCAAACACACGCTCGCAAGCCGAACATGATTTATTACCTTTATCCACTTGCCAATTAGCCATAATTAACACTTTTCCTTTAACACTTATTAGGAGTTAGTAGATTACAATCAAAACCATTGCAATCTTACCGAGCTCTAAAAATACGATTGTCAGTTCCACCAGGTCCGATTTTTAATTTAACCTGTTTGGCACATTTAGGGCACCATCCCACATAGTGAGTGCCTGCTTTGTTTTTATAAACTCTAACATAAACATTACAGCACTCGAAAAGAACACTCAAAAAATCTTTCTTTTCTTTTTGTTTTCTGACATGGTAATTTCAAATAATGATTAACTTTTCTATAACATAATGAATTTCATTTCACTATACATTTGATTTTAACAATCATTAAATCTACGAAAAAAGTTGATTATGTCAAGCATTGACCTGCTCTACATACCTCTACAAATTCTTTCATAAGGTTATGATTTTTTTGTCCTCTTTCGATTTCAATTCCACTTGAAACATCAACCCCCCAAGGTTGAGACAATTTAATAGCATCGCCGACATTGTCTTTATTCAGTCCTCCGGCAACAATAATTTTGCCGTACTGAGATGCTTTCTTCGCAATCTCCCAGTCAAAGGTGTTTCCGCTACCCGGCTGGGATGAATCAAGCAAAAACAATTCATCATCAATCGTTTCTAAAATTGACAATTTATCTTTTTTTGAAATATTAAACGCTCTAATTGTAGAAATTTCCGATAACTTTTGCCATTCACGTTCTTCCCGAATACCATGAATTTGCGCAAAATTAAGGTTACATTTTCTCATGGCATTAATAATAAAATCCGATGGCTCATTAGAAAACACCCCTATTCTTTTTATCTTATTATCATTGTTTGATGCACAAACTGAAAGCTCCGAACATTCACGAACAGAAACCATTCTCGGACTTTTTGTCAAAACAAAGCCAATTGCCCAAACTCTAAGAGAGCAAGCAATCTCTACATCTTTTATTGTTTTCAAACCACATAATTTTATATTCATATTTCGCCTTCGTCAGGCTCACTGTGTTTTGTATATTCCACTAATTTTGTCATATGCTGTTCGCTAAAATTTAATGCTCTGCCTAAGGTATAGACTAGATGGACAAGCTTATGCCCTAACTCTGCTTCTGGAGTAGAGTTTTCAAATTCACTGGAATTAAGTTTATTGATTAAAGGGACTGCTTTATTTCTAATAATATACCAATAGCGATTTTCTATTTTTCCACCATTCTCAAAAAAGAATCCTGTGTTTTTACAAAAAACAACCAAATGAATAACTTCTTCCAAAAGAGAACTCTGCAAATCACGTGTCAACCGATCGAGATATGACAGTACAAATTCAGCCATTACGGTTGCAGCTGCATCTCTATCTATTTTAAGATTATACTTTTCAGCTTTTTCTAAAATCCGCATTGCATCGGTTGCCACATCATCATTCCAAACCCCTTTCTTTGCAATTTCTTTACAAATATCGGTAAATCTACGAGAAAGAACAAATTCTGCAGACACCTCTATCACCTTTGGTGGTTCAATTTCATTTTCACTCAGTATTTCAAGTAGTGGTTCTAAATTATCATATTTTTTTGAAAATGCTTGCTCAACTTCGGCTAATCTTGACGCAAGAATACAGTCAAGCAAAACACCGCGTTGTTCAGCCGGCATATCTCTAACTAAAAAACCATCTGATTTTAATTTGCCAATTAGCTGCTCATTTGTCATTTCTTCATATTTCGCAATTAACCGTAACGACTCACAAGCATTGCCATCCTCACATTTATATACAATGCAAGATGCCTCTCGATCCGAAATATGTGCAACGAGAAATACATATTTGATAGTAGTATCAATAGCAGTATCTTTTAGATTTAAGATTCCTCGTAAAACATTAATCCCGGCAATGGGGTCAATATTTAAATTTTCAAATTCCGCATCTACTGAAAATTGAGGTAAAGAGAGATTATACAACTTAAACATTGCAAAACAGGCAGCGATTTTGTCATTCGAATAAACCTTTGATTTGACATCTCGACGAAAGATGTCACCTCCCGAACCGCTTTTTCCATCATTAGAATGAGCTTCTTCAAGTCCATGAATCAATCTTCCTTCAAGCTCTTCATCAGAAAAAATATTTGCATATTCAATTGCCTTTAAGGCATAACGCATATTTTGCACCGGCTCTACTCCTGCAAGATCGGAGAAAAACCAACCGCATGAAGTAAACATAAACATTCCGTATTTTTGCATTTCCAATAATGCCCAAATTTTAGAATTGGTTTCTTGATTCCCCGATTCATCTACGGCATATTTTTTGATAAAATCTGTTCTGTTTTCTGCAGAAGGATTCCTAATAATTGAAATATAGTTATCCCTTGCCTCCCAC
>CAMZKK010000062.1 GCA_947311175.1 uncultured Planctomycetota bacterium
ATGCTGAAATAATTGCACAAATAAAGGTAACAATTGCTGGTAAAATAATAGCTCTTATTGTTAGTCGAGGATGGATGATTCCTGAAAGAAGAAAATGTCGGTTTTCGCTAGTCCATCGGCTCAAATCTAATCCATAGATTGCAAAACTTTCAGCAACACTTGAGCCAATAATTATGCCAATCAATCCGGCAAAACTCATTAGCAATATAACTTCTACAATGATGATTAATTGGATATGGAAGCTGTTCATACCTACCGATCTTAGGATAGCAAACTCTCTGGTTCGCTCTGAAACAGAAATGTAAACTGTGTTAGATATTCCAAAAGCAAGTATTATCATTGCGAGAAGCAGAACGATATTCATTGCTACGTGGTTAAGGGTTATGAGTTGAGTTAGTTCTGGCATATCTTTTGTCCATGGCGTTGGTTTAATCTTTGGAAATCGAGTGGTTAATTTTTTGGTTACAACATTAACATCGCTTCCGGTAGGTAAAAAAAATGCCAGCTCTCTTGTTCCACCCAGAGCATCTTTTTTATTAATAAAAGCCGTGTTGCTATCGAGTAACTCAATACCTGTCTGATAAATCCCAACAACTGAAAGTCGGAGTTGCTTGAAATTAGTAACCGACAGAGTAAGGCTATCTCCTGTTTTTGCTCCAAGTTGTTTTGCCAAATTGTAACCTATAATGATTTCACCGTGATTTACAAGATATCTGCCATCAATTATTTTGTTGGCAATGACGGTATGCTTGCTTTCCGGAATCGGGTCTATTCCATAGATTGCCAAATGACTAAATTTTTTTTTAAAAGTGACCATCCCGCTAAATTTAGTTCGAGATAAAATCGTAGTATTTGTTGGGGTTAGTTTTTCAAATTTGTTTTTAGGAATGGCTGCACCTTCCCAATTACATTGAATATGTCCATGGTGAATCGCAATAGAATTGTTTATCATGCTATCGCCAACCCCTGCCATAATTGTTTCAAGAAAAACAAGAGCGGCAATGGCTACTGCAACCCCGACAAAGGCTATTGCCATTCTTCTAAATCGGCGAGTAATCGAGCGGTAGATAAATAATATGGTAAATTTGCTCATATATATATTTTCAGATAAACGAAGGTATTTTAAGTAACTTGCATACAAGTTTTATTATAGATGATTTATGCTCATTGGAAAAAACAATATCTAGTGATTTCATATGAGTAAATGATTTTTCAAAACAACTTAGAGCTAATTTTCCGGCATCATTAAATGTTTCGGGAAAACGCTGCCAAACAACCCAATTTTCGGTATTTTCATTTCTAAGGTTTTCAATATCCTTGGGCTCTTTATCATAAAACAACATGGAAATCAACAGATTGTGTCTTTGCATTTGGCAGTCAATTTGTGCATCTTTTATATCATCAATTATCTGACACCCAATAGCAAAATTTTCTAATGCACCTTTTGCATTGTTTATTGTGTCTTGATTAGGAGATTCAAGATGTATCGGGAGGGCAAGAGGAGCCGAAAACAAATCAGCTGTTTTTCTTTGATGAATATCTGATAAGATTTTTTCCGGAGATAAAATTTCATACAATTCTTTTTCTTCTTCTCCTTCTTGTAATGCACTTGACAATAAAGACTGTAGTGAGATTTGTGCCACTGTAGCGTTCAGCTCTATGTCTTGATATCGTTTGCCAATAAATGTTGTAAGAACTCGTTCCGCAATCATTAAGGTAAGAACAGATTCGATTTTCTTTCCGGAATTAATATTAGAGAACTCAAAGATTTCTTTTTCTTCATCATCAAGAATATTGTCGCACGCAGTAACCCACGCTCGCATACATTGATTTGTCATTGCATAAAGTGGCATGTTCTTTTTTGTTTTAACAAGGCTTGCCGTGATGCCAAGAAATAATGTGCTCAAAATGTTGCGTTCAAGAGTTAGCATTCCTGATGGTGTTGTCGTTTTACATTCGTTGCCACTAATCTGTTTTGAAAGACTATAGAATTGTTTGATAGTTTCTTGCTGTAAAGAGAAAGCCTCTTTAAATACCTTGACCGCCTTGAAGGGTAAGAGCAGATTTGATAGTGGATGAAGATTTTTCTTTTCTGTGATTAAGCTCATACATATCTCATTTAAATTTAGAATGATAACTTTTACAAGGTTTATGAGATAATGTCAATCGAAATAATAGAGATTTGGTTATTTGGCGCAGTAAAACAAAGCTTTTTGGTTATCCATATTCTCACATATACATATCTCTTGCCAAAATTAACTTAATTTTATAAGATTTACAGATAATTTTAATGTCTCACGTTTAGAAATTTTAGGCGTGAGATTATTTATATAATCAACTTGCTTAGTTTTAGGAGTTATGAAAATGAGTAAAGAGCTATTACAAAAAAAATACGATGAATTCAAAACAAAGGGGCTTGCTCTTGATATGACAAGAGGTAAGCCATGTCCCGAACAGCTTTCACTTGCAAATGGAATGTTAGAAACGGTTGGTGCCGATTCTTTTAAAACCGATTCAGGGCTTGATTGTCGGAATTATGGCGGAGTCGATGGTTTGCCTGAATCTAAGAAATTATTTTCCGAATTTCTTGAAGTCGGCGTTGATGAAATTATCATCGGTGGGACTTCATCGCTCAATATGATGTATGATACCATTGCTCGTGCCTTGTTACTAGGAGTCTTGGGTGGCAAACCATGGAGTAAGGTTGAAGGCGTTAAATTTCTTTGTCCTGCACCTGGGTATGATAGGCATTTTTCAATCTGTGAACATTTTGGGATTGAGATGATTGCGATAAAGATGAATTCCGATGGACCGGACATGGATGAAGTGGAGCGTTTAGTTGCTGAGGATTCAACAATCAAGGGTATTTGGTGTGTGCCTAAATATGGTAACCCAACCGGTATCACTTATTCAGATGAAGTTGTTGAGCGTTTTGCAAAAATGAAATGTGCAGCTTCCGATTTTAGAATATTTTGGGATAATGCTTATGCTGTTCATCACCTTAGCGACAACAAGGATAAACTAAAAAATATTCTTGCTGCCTGTAAGGACGCAGGTAATGAAGATAGGGTTTATATCTTTGGTTCAACCTCAAAGGTAAGTTTTGCCGGTGCAGGAGTTGGAATGATGGGGGCAAGCAAGTCTAATGTCGAAAATTTGGTGAAATCTATTTCAATGCAAACGATAGGCCCGGACAAACTTAATCAGCTCCGTCATCTTAGGTTTTTTAAAGATATGGCAGGGATTGAAGCACATATGAAAAGGCACGCTGAAATAATCAAGCCAAAATTTGATGCAGTTTTGGAAATTTTAGAAAGTGAACTTGGTGGTAAAGGTATTGCTACTTGGACAAATCCTAATGGCGGATATTTTATCAGTCTTGATGTGCCAAACGGTTGTGCGAAAAAAGTAGTAACTATGGCTGCTGATGCCGGAGTTAAGCTCACCGCTGCCGGAGCAACCTTTCCTTATAAAAAAGATTTGTCAGACAGTAATATTAGAATTGCTCCAACCTTGCCAAGTCTTGATGAAATTAAAACAGCAATGGAAATTGTTTGCACTTGTATTTTACTCGCAGATATTGAAAATTAATATGATTAAGGATAAAATTTAATAGGAGAAGATATGTCAGCAAAAGTACCAATGACCGATGAAGGTTATCATAAATTAATAGAAGAGACCAAAAGACTTGAAAATGAACGCCCACGCATCAAAAAAGCGATTGCTCTTGCGAGGGAAAAGGGCGATTTAAAAGAAAACGCAGACTATCACGCCGCCCGTGAAGAATTGTCTATGCTAAATGCAAGAATCTCAGACATCAATGACAAGCTTGCCCGCTCAATAATAATCGACCCTTCTAAAATGGAAGCTGGTAAAATTACCCTTGGGCATACCGTCACGATTAGAAGGGTAGGCGATAAAAAAGAGATTAAACGAACCCTTGTCGGTGAAGGTGAAGCAAGTGTTGCCGAAGGCAAAATTCTCACCACCAGCCCGATTGGCTCCGCTCTGATGGGGCAGGCTAAGGGTGATGTAGTTACCGTCAACTTACCAAAAGGTCCAGTGGAGTTTGAAATTATAGAAATTGAGTAGAGGATATTTGAGTTTAAATATGCGAGAGTAATAAAGGGCATTCCGTTTGTAAAAGCGGAACGCCCTTTGTTTATTCAGTGGAGTAAGTTATGGTTATTTGCAGCATTTTTTGCGTAAAGGGCAATTCTTCATGTTGTCTTTTGCTGCGTTTTGGCATTCTTCTGAGCCTTTAAGTAACCTGCACTTTTTACAGGTTTCTCTGTTCTCTGCTTTACAGCATTCCTTGCTACCCTTTACTTTACCACATTTTTGACATAGCTTGCTTGGGGTTGCATCAACGGTGACACCTTGTGCTTCTAATTGCTTTATGTATTTTTCTGGATTCTTTGTTACCTTCGCGATACATCCTTTACAGCAGACATAGATTCTTTTGCCTTTGGCATCGACATATAGTTTTTTGTTTATTTTATTGCCCTTCATTATTGGGCAATTCGTTTGTGCCTTGCTTGGGGTTGCATCAACGGTGACACCTTGTGCTTCTAATTGCTTTATGTATTTTTCTGGATTCTTTGTTACTTCCGCGATACATCCTTTACAGCAGACATAGATTCTTTTGCCTTTGGCATCGACATATAGTTTTTTGTTTATTTTGTTGCCCTTCATTATTGGGCAATTTGTTTGTGTCTTTATTTCTTTTTTGGCGTTTTCGCCTGCTTGCAAATAACTTGTAACCATTAGTCCCATACCGACAAAAATACATATTCTAAAAATATTCATAACAGCTCCTTTGTGTGTGAAAAGTAAATAAAATGTTACATGGTAAAGATAAAAATTATTTTCCTCCTTTCGGTGATAAAATTACATAACTGGGTAGTCCAATTAATTTATAACGATTAAGTAAATTTGACACTCTTGGGTCAGAGATGTTTTCTGCTTGGAATTTTACAAGGATAAATTTTTTAAGTGATTTTTTTACCTTTTCATTACTAAAGGTTAATTCATCCATGTACTTGCAGTTTTTACACCAAGTTGCCCAAAAATCAATAAATACCGGACGACCTTGTTGTTGAGATTGCTCAAGGGCGATTTCAAGTCTTTTGAATGATGTTTCCGTTACATCTTTATTTTGAACAAGACTTAATCCTATTGACAAATAGTATCCAGCCATAGCGAGAATTAATATGCCAAATGCGTATTTGACCTTGTTCATCCATGTCCCCGGTTTAGGGAGAAACGATGAACCTCCGCCAACGATTGGCCAAGGTAGTGCCATTCCTATGCCAAGAGCAAATGGTAGAATGAGAGCTGACCTTGTGCCGGTAGCATATTGTGATGATGCTTCTAAAAG
>CAMZKK010000063.1 GCA_947311175.1 uncultured Planctomycetota bacterium
TTCAATCCTTTCATTTAATAAATAACCAATACTATTGTTATTGATGAAAATGTAAAGGAGATTAATCTTGGCTTCAACATACAAATCTCCATCAACCTAAATTTCGCAGCACATGCCCCTTTCGACTATAACTGCGAAAGTTAGGGTAAAACAACTCAATCTACGGCATAGCCTAACCTTATTATCGCACCATCACTAAAAATAAAAAAAATCTAAAACTAATATCTTCCTAATATTTTCCTAACAATCATTTGTAAAATAGGTGCAACCACTCCGCGGTGGAGTGAAACTTTTTTAAAGGAGAGTATTATGAGTATTAGGAAAAAATTGTGTGGATTGGTTTTGTTTGGAGTGTTAGGTATTTTTGGAATTGCAAAGGCTGACAATAATAAAATCGTTATTGATGGCTCTACTACGGTAGGACCAATCGCAAAGGCATTTGCAGAATACTATATGGGCAAGCATCCAAATGTGAATATTACTGTTAGTGAATCTGGCAGTGGAAATGGTGCGAAATCACTTATCAACAATACTTGTCAAATTGCAGATATGTCAAGATTTATGAAAGACAAGGAATTTAAGGCTGCAGTTAATAAGGGAATAATGCCGGTTGCTCATGTGGTTGCAATGGACGGTCTTCCGGTTTTGGTGCATCCGAGTAATCCGATTAAAAATCTAACCATAAAACAAGTTCACGATATTTATACAGGAGCAATTACAAATTGGAGCAAAGTTGGTGGTCCTAACAGACCAATCGTTGTAATAAGCCGCGATACCAACAGTGGCACCTATGAAACATTTATGAAGTTAGTAATGAAAAAAGATAAGATTGGGAAAAAAGTTGAATATGTCGGAAGCAATGGAGCGGTTAAGGCAAGGATTCAATCAACACCATTAGCAATCGGATATGCTGGTTTAGGTTTTGTGGATAGAACAGTAAAGCCACTAACTATCAACAATATTCCGGCAACTGCTGAAACTGTAACAAGTGGTATCTACCCTATATCAAGACCACTATTTATGTTCACCAACGGATACCCAAAACTCGGAACAGCGGTGCATCAGTTCGTAACCATTCACCTCACCAAAGAAGGTCAATCAATTATTAAGCAAATTGGTTTTGTTCCGGTAACGAAGTACTAAACCAAATTCCGCAGGAACTACGGAAAAATGAAGGTGCTTTAGCTATTGCTAAAGGGAGTTTTGATAATTTGAGTTGCATATATTTTTCTTTACTGCCAGAGCATAACCACCCAATGGGTGTTTGTGCTTTGGAGTAAATGAAATTAGGTTAAACCAAATTCCGCAGAAATTGCGGAATAATTAAAAATTTAAGTTAAGGAATTAATTTTAATGAATAACAAGTCCCCAACAATCTACACTACGAAAAGAAATAAACTATTCCATAAGATTCTTTCGCAAGTCGGGACAACATTGTTGTTTGCAATAACAAGCTTATCAGTAATTACGGTTTCATTTATTTTTTACTATATCACAAAAGAGGCTATTCCTTTTTTTGAGCTCAATGGATTTTCCGAATTTTTTACCTCCACTCACTGGTATCCATCTAATGAAAAACCTGAATTCGGAGCATTGGCAATTATTTACGGAACAGGAATCGTAACCCTTGGGGCAACAATAATTGCGATTCCTGCCGGAATTTGTGCAGCTCTTTGCATGAGCGATATATTATCATTTTCTACTAGACAAATCGTAAAACCAATTATTGAGATTATTGCATCAATTCCTTCGGTAGCGTATGGTTTTTTTGCACTGGTTGTGCTTGCCCCACTTTTACAAGAAAACGGTGGGAGGATTTTTGAATTGGCATTGTGGTTTACAGGTGCCCCGATGGTTTTGCTGTTAGGGTTAATTATTAGTGAATTAGTCGCCAATAAATTACCTCAATCTTACCAAAAACAATTTAGAATAATATTTTTTTTGGGTTTAGTAATTGCAGGACTTTTGGGGGTTTTATTAATCGGAAATCACCTAAGCAAAATAACTATAACCAGTGGCACAAATGCGTTAAATGTTTCTGTAATCCTTGGCATCATGGCTCTGCCGACTGTCATTAGTGTTTCTGAAGATGCGTTACAATCAATCGGCTCGGAACTAAGAATGGGGTCTTATGCATTAGGGGCAACCAGGGCAGAAACAATTTTTAAGGTTGTTCTTCCGGCAGCGAGTAACGGCATTATTGCTGCCTCTCTTTTAGGGATAATGAGAGCTGTTGGTGAGACAATGGTTGTTTGGATGGCGTCAGGTAATTCCGCACAAATCCCAACACCATGGTATAACATAACAACCCCTATTCGAACCCTAACCGCAACGATTGCCGGTGATATGGGAGAGGCAGACCAAGTCACCGGATCAAGCCGCTATCATGTTCTATTTGCAATGGCACTATGCTTAATGGTTTTTTCTTTTCTCTGTAATGTTGTAAGTGAATGGGTTGTGAAAAAAGGTAAGAAAAAATATGAAAACAAAAAATAGATATCTAATAAATAAATCATTTAGCACCATTAGCATTATGTCAATAATCCTAATGGTAATTGCCTTGTCGGTAATTATTATTCCTATCATCTATAATGGCTTATCAGCCTTTGTTTTTTATGGGACAGTGGAATTTAGAAGAGTAGAGTATGATATTTTTGCAAGAGGTGACAAGATTGCACTTGACGCAGAAATTGCCAAAACAAATAAATTTAGAGATAAAGTTTATTCCTACATAGACAATTTTGAAAAAGAGATAAATTCCTCACCTCCTGCAATAAAATATAAATACAAGCCGGAAGTCGATGCCTTAAAATCATCACTTATGTATCTTTTCGGGCCGAGGAATAAATCAAAAAAGACCTTGCTCCTCAGAAACACCTATGGTCAAACTAGATGGAGTCATTGCCTAAAGGCTTTAAAGGAAATCAATTACCTTGAAACTTGGGATTATTCAAACCCAAATAAAATGGGAGAAAAAGTATTGAGTCCAAGAAGGACTTTATTTAAAGGCACCAGTTTAGAGCCAGTGTTTGATATTCTAACTGAAAACAATCTAAAAGATATGATGCATCCTAAACTAACTTTTTATTGGCGATTTTTAACAGACACATCACATGATGCATATTTCTTCGGTGGGATTTGGGCAGCAATTCTCGGAACCATCTATCTTACAATAGGAGCAATGATTTTCGCAGTGCCTGTCGGAATTATTTCTGCAATCTATTTGTCAGAGTATGCAGATGAAGGCTTTGTCTTAAATCTCATAAGAAGTTGCATAAATACCTTAGCTGGAGTTCCAAGTATAGTTTTTGGATTATTTGGATTGGCTTTTTTTATAAACACGCTTGAATTATCAAAATCAAAAAGCGTCTTAGCAGGCTCTGCAACCCTTGCTTTACTCATATTACCAACCATCATTAGGGCAGCAGAGGAAGCAATCAAATCCGTTGCGCATACTTACAAAGAAGCCTCTATCGGTTTAGGTGCGAGTAAATGGCACACCATTATAAAAATAATTATTCCGACCGCACTGCCCGGCATTCTAACCGGAATTGTTCTAAGTATGGGACGGGCAGCAGGCGAGACTGCTCCGATAATATTTACCGCAGCAGTAAGCGTTGGCAAACCGTTAAAATTATTAGACACTCTAACCCAACCGACGCAGGCACTATCTTGGAATATTTATAATTTATGCACCGAGCATGAATCTGTTGAAAAAATTCGCCATGTGCAATATGGAATGGTCTTGGTTCTCTTAAGCATTGTCTTAATCTTAAATGCCACCGCGATAATAACAAGAGCCAGAATTTCAAAAAAACTGAAAGGACAAAAATGATAACCACGGAAAATCACTTAAAAACAAATATCAAAAAACATTCTGAAAACACCACAAACGAAAATCAAAATTGTGAAGATATAAAAAACATTCACATTGAGGCAAAGCAAACCTCTATTTGGTATCAAAATGTTGAAGCTGTCAAAAAAGTAGATATGTCAATTTACAAAGGAAATGTCACCGCAATTATTGGACCAAGCGGTTGCGGGAAAAGCACTTTTTTGCGAGCAATCAATCGAATGAATGATTTAATTCCGGGTTGCCATGTAACGGGAAATATTTCATTAAACGGAAATGATATTTATAATTCATTACTTGATGTTGTCGCATTACGACAAAAAGTAGGGATGGTATTTCAAAAACCAAACCCTTTTCCAAAGTCTATCTTTGACAACATTGCCTACGGACCACGTCTGCTTGGAATTAAAAAAAATCAATTGCCGGAAATAGTTGAAACCAGCCTAAAGCAAGCTGCCCTTTGGGATGAAGTCAAGGACAGGCTACAACACAGTGCTATAAGTATTTCAGGTGGGCAGCAACAA
>CAMZKK010000064.1 GCA_947311175.1 uncultured Planctomycetota bacterium
ATCTGTACCAGCGTCAACTCTGATGTTAAGGTCAGCGTCAGCTGATGACCAACGAGAGTTATTTATTGCATCATCTGCATCATTTGCTTCACTACGACGAGTATAAAGCATATCAATCTCTACATCTCCACCAATCTTAATCGCACCTTTTTTCTTAAGGCTAGTAAGACTTTCAGCATCACCACCACCGGCAGGAGCCATTAACTTAGCTTCAAGTGTAGCGATACGCGCTTGAAGGTCTGACATTTCTGCAGTATCATTAGCAGAAGCTAATGTACCAAACATTACTGTTGCAACTATAATTGCACTTAAAATTCTCATTTTGCGTATTCCCCCAAAATTAAAAAAAATTTCTAAATAAAATAAATAAATAAACTTTAATGTTCCATTCTCTAAAATTACTCTTTTTGCTCAAACCTCCTGTTTAAAACTACTTGTATTTTCTAAAACTTAAATCATCACGATACTTCGTATATCATCGTCTAAACTAAACTAAAACTAAAATACAAAACAACAACCTCTACATTCCGCAGAGTTATATTTCTAAGAATTATATATCTACCATGAATGAATACAAGAAAAAAAATAAACTTTTTATGTTTTTTTTTAAATTTATTTGCCGACAAAAAAAAGAAACAGACATATCGCTTTTCGATGTTTTTTCTTGCGTTAACTAAGCATTCCTTTTTATTATAACACATTATTAATTTATAACACATTATTAATATCAACTATCAGGCAGGCATGGGGTAAATTCATAATGAATGACAAAATTAAAATTATTCTTGCAGACGATGATTCTATTCTTAGAAAAATCACGGCAAAGAATCTTCGCGGTTGCGGATTTGAGGTAATTGAGGCAGTCAATGGTGTAGAAGCGGTTGAACTATCAACACAAGAAAAACCAGAAATTGCGATTTTAGATATAATGATGCCTAAGCTATCAGGAATAGATGCCTGCAGGCTAATAAAAGAACACCCTAAAACAAAACATACCTACATCCTGTTTTTGACAGCAAAAGATAATATTAGAGATATCATAAGCGGTCTATCTGATGAAAAGGCTGATGATTACATTACAAAGCCTTTTAATATGCATGAATTAATAGCTAGGGTTGAAGCTGGAGCAAGAATAAAAAAACTTCAAAACAAACTTGAAGAACAAAATATAAAGCTTAAAGCATCATTGGATGCTCAAGCAAGATTTTTAGGGCTGGCTGCCCATGACCTAAGAAGCCCCCTTGCAATTATCAATACCTACATGTCTCTCATCGGAAAAGATATTATACCCATCGATGAAATAAAAGATACCTGTATCCGTAGAGCAGAAGGAATGATGCAATTAATTGATGATGTGCTTGATATAACCAAAATAAATTGTGGAACGGTTGAATATAATCCACAAAAGTCAAATATTGTTAAAACAATATCAGATACCGTTTCTCTATATGAACCGGTGGCTGAAAATAAAAAAATCAACCTATATCTCAATACTAAGGAAATGACAATATATTGTAATTGTGATAAAAAAAGAATTTCTGAAATATTTGAAAATTTAATAAGTAACGCTATTAAGTATTCACCGGAGAATACAAATGTGACTATAAATATAAAGAAAGAATATCAATATGTGATTATTGAGGTGATTGATCAAGGTGAAGGAATTTTATCAGAGAATATATCAAAAATATTTGAGCCATTTGCAACTATCGAGTCAAGCACTCAAAAACAAGTTCCTCACACCAACCTAGGGCTAGCCATTGTCAAAAAACTTATAGAATTACACAAAGGGACGATTGAGGTATATAGCGATGGCATTGAAAAAGGGACAAACTTCACCGTCAAAATACCGATTAACAATTAACAATGAATTAATAATAATAAATAAAGGTGCTTTAGATATCGCTAAAGCACCTTTATTTATTAACTATCAACTTTTAATTAAATTCCGTAACATATACCATTTTATGATATAATTGCGAAATTTAAATTTATACCCATCCTCTTAATTTAGTTGCTTCAGCTACTCTTTGAACACTAACAAGATATGCGGCTGAACGCATATGAACACTTTGTTTTTTATGCATTTCATATACAGCTTGGAAGGCACTGCTCATTTTTTGTTCCAAACGCTCGTGAACTTCTTCGATTGTCCAGTAGAAGTTATAGCTATTCTGAACTTGTTCAAAATAAGATACAGTTACTCCACCTGCATTTGCAAGAAAATCTGGTATCACGAATGAACCATTTTTAAACAAGATTTCATCAGCTTCTGGGGTTGTTGGACCATTTGCAAGTTCACAAACAATCTTTGCCTTGATGTTATTGGCATTATCCTTTGTAATTGTATATTCAAGTGCTGATGGAAATAGAACGGTACAATCTAGTTCTAATAGTTTTTCATTGCTGATAGGGGTAGTTCCTGGGAAATCTGCAACGCCACCGGTTTTAAGTTTGTGATCAATCAGATCCTTAGCATTAATTCCTTCCTCACAGTAAACTCCGCCCTTTGAATCACTAGCGGCAATCAATTTTAGACCAAGCAATTCTTCACCAAGACTAGCGGCAAATTGTCCAGCATTGCCAAACCCTTGAACAGCCATACTTTGACCTTTTAATTCTATCCCTGAAGCCTTACCAGCTTCACGAACAGTTATAACTCCACCACGAGCAGTTGCATCTCCCCTGCCTTGACTTCCACCAAGAGCAAGAGGCTTGCCGGTAATTACCCCTGGATGTCTTTCTCTGGTAATTGTTTCATATTCATCCATCATCCATGCCATAATTTGTGGAGTTGTATATACATCTGGAGCTGGGACATCTTTAGTTACACCAAAAACATCGGCAAGAGCTCTAATATAACCTCTGGCGAGTCTTTCTTTTTCACCTTCAGATAATTCCTTAGGATTGCAAATAACTCCACCTTTACCACCACCAAGAGGAATGCCAACAACTGAACATTTCCATGTCATCCAAGTAGCAAGAGCTCTAACGGTGTCAATTGTTTCTTCCCAATGCCAACGCAAACCACCCTTTGCCGGACCACGAGCAACATTATGCTCTACTCTAAACCCAGTAAACATTTTAGTATTGCCATCATCCATCTTTACCGGAATCCGAACAGTAAACTCTTTTTGTGGCCAACGCAAAAACTCATGCATTGACTCATCTAGTCCTAAAATCTTTGCTGCCTCGTCAAGTTGCTCCTGTGCCATCTTAAATGGATTATTAACTTCAGCCATCATTTCCTCTCCTATAAAAAAACATAAAAACGATACAATTGAAGAAATAAATGTATTTTCTAAATTAAAGATTACAAGATGTTTTTTTGTTATTTTTAAATATTTTTTTTAGCAATAATCACTATAATGCTTATTATTAAATATAATTTTATGGCTGAGATTATTTAAACATGTGCAAAAAATACAACGATTCAGATTTAGTTGAGGTACCATGTCCTCTCTGCGGAGCAAATTCTTCTCATTTTTTTGGTAGCGAACGGACACTAAACACAGTAACCTGCACAGAATGTGCCCTGCTTTACGTCACCCCAAGATTATCAACCACAAAATTAACAGAAATTTATTCAAAATATTATCATCGCCAAAACCATTGGCAAGAATACATTAAAGACAACAATCTCAGCAACACGGGGATTAAAAAAGCTGATAAATCACTTGATTTGTGGAACACTCGCTATCAAGAGATATGGAACAACCTAAAACCAAGACTAGACTGTTCGAGACCATTAAGACACATAGATATTGGAGCAGGTTCAAGCAGTTGGAGTAATTGGCTCAAAGCCAATGCAAAGGCAGAGATTGAATTTTGGACATTTGATATCTCAGAAAACTACAAAACAAGTCAAGAGAACAACACTAAATCAATTGTTGCACCCAACCTAAAAGAAGCAAAAATACCTCGTAACTATTTTGATTTAATTACCTTATTTGATGTTATCGAGCATTATGAAAATCCAAATGACGAATTAAATGAAATCACCAAATTACTAAGCAAAGAAGGTTGTCTCTTCATTCAAACACCAAATGCATGGTGGATTAAAATCAAATATAAGATTTCTAAGGTGATACCCAAGGCAATAACAAAAAATCTTGTCGCAGATTATGGAATATTACTCCCCGAACAACATCTTCAATATTACAATCTTACGACAATTAAAAAACAAGTAAACCAATGCAACCTTAAATACATAACAAACTTTGAGGTAAACTGGAAAGAACCATCAACCGGAATTTTATCCAAGATACTATATTTTATAGTCAATCTTCAATGTAAGTTTATAAATAAAATAACTAAATCTAAGATTTCTACAAATATTGGAATATCTATAATTGCCAAGAAGTAGATTAATCATCAAAAAAACCAAATGGGAAAAACTCACAGTCTTCCGCAACATCTTCCTGTATTTTATTTATGTAATCGGGTCTAAAGAAAGAAACACTGCTCTTTGGTATTATAACCTTATCATTACAGGAAAACAAATTATTTAAAAAAACTGTCAGCTCTCTTGCTGAATTATAGACACCATGTTTTTTGAGATATCTTGCCCTAATCCCATTATAACTATCAACATTTTTAAGCATAGCAACCGCAACTTTTGCCATATCCTCCGGAGAACAAACCTCTCCACTACCACCGACAACAAACTTTTGACCACCGTAAATATTTTTATTGAGACAAACCGGAATATCACAAAGCAACAGTTGGTCAAGATAACGAGGTCGTGCATCCCATTCAGAATTTACAATCCCTACCCTTGACTGCCTCATTGCTTGAGAAAATTCTTCTTTTTCAACAAAGCCTTCATTTAATATTAAATTCCCATTATCAATAAATGGTTGTAAGCGAGCCATACTATCTGAAGATATCTTGTTTTTATAGACAAACAAAATCATCTTGTACTTAACACACAATTTCACTACCAAGTCGACAGTTAAGTCAAATCTTTTTTCGCGATAATTCTCAGCCCAAGTGCAATTTATAAAATCATATTTTTTTTCATCTTTATTTCCTGGAAAAGACCTGCTCAATGATGAATGAAAATCCATATCGCCTAATGGAATATGGGGAATAGATTTTATTTGCTCAGGAACATCATCACTTGTATAACCAGAGGCAGAAAGAATATCAACATAGTTATCTGCAGGAATACCGGCAAACATAGGCAGGCAAATAATTTTTCCCCCTTGCTTGGAAAACTTTAATAAATCCCAAAGTTCGGAAATAGACATTCTTCGTTTTAGTTGAAATAATGCGACCTTACCTTTATCGGTAACAAAAAGATTGTCATCAGAACCAGCAAAAGATGCATCAGGATTCCATCGCCTTGACTTAATATGCTTACTTATTTGTTTTAGAAAAAATGATTCAACCAACCGTATGCTGCGGTCATTAAATTTATCAAAAATATTATTACCCATTCTTATTTTCTATTAAAGATGTGTTTAAATCTATTTGATTTATATCCAAGCTTCTTCTCTTTGATTTTTCCCATGCGATAGGTGACAACCCTATCCTCTACACCATCGCTATTATCATCGTAAAATATAGCTACTCTTTTCTTTGCAGGCACGTATTTCTTCAAATCTACAATAGATTTAGAATCATCGATGATTGTTGATAAAAATTCAATCCCACCCTTAAATTTAAAACGAGTGTCAAAATTTCCATCAAAATCTTTATCCCACTTTTCAGTCCAATTATTAAATGAAGAGTAGCTCACTACGTAGTCATAATTTCCATCAAAATTATCATCTCTCTCAATTCCACAAATCAGCCCTTTTTCATTATCGTAATATACAATAAAATCTATTAAATCATCACTATTTCTGTCAACCTCTTCTCGAACAAGAACCCCTCCGTCATAATACCGCCAAAGGTCAAATCTGCCATCATTTAATAGCGAATCGAATTTTTTATAGAAAACCTGGTAATCTTTACTGTAGGCTACCCCACGCCATCCTTCTTTAGACACAACTTCCGGATTAGAAGTAACAACTTTTGGCACATTGCCAACCGTATCAAATATAAAACAACCACTAAATAGTGATAATATTACAGCAACAAAAGCAATATTTAATAAACGCATAATGACCTCCTATATTATATATAACGACCAAGCGCTATTATCTTATTAGATTATTTTATTTTTCTCTAAGTATCTGGCTCTAGAACCGCTTTTATAATGGCTCTTATTGCCGGATAAGGTACCACTAATTTAGAATTAATGTTTGGAATAAGACTAAGGTTATCCGAGTTTCCTTGACTATACCCAAAAAACAAAACAAGCGGTAGTGCTACATCTTTAATGTTACGATATTTTTTGGCATAGATTACCGATTTATGTGGTTTTCCTGCCACACTATATGCTTGTCCATATTTTGCATAAGCCATAGCCGCAGTCTTGATATAGCTCAATGGGTTAATCATAAAGGCAGACGATATTTTTTTTCTATCAATCAAGTTAAACGTATTCTTACCGAGCAATGATTTGCTAAAACTACGCCCTCCTCTTGTAGAATCAACAAGCATTTGTATCGAATTTTCAGAATTTGGCCCCGTTGCAACAAGCATAAGATTGCCATTTAATGCCATAAAATATTTGCCTTTATATCCTTTAAATGAATCTTTAGAAACAGAGTCATCTCGTTTTATGCTAAAATCAACATCGAATCGATGAAGTTCTCCACCCGCAAAAGCATCACTCTGGTTATCATGAGTAAAAACAACTGTAACCCCGTTTCTTTCAAGCTGCTCAACAAAACTACTTCTAGGCCCTAATATTTCTGAGATTTTTTCAATAAATAATGAAAATGCACTTGGATTATCAAGCATAACAATTGCAACTTTATCTGCCTTGATACCGCCATGAATTGTCAGCTCCCGATTTGTAGGATCAATCGGTGAAGCAATGGGGGCAGAAACTACCTCAGAAGGCTTCATTAAAATAATCTGTTTTTTTATAGATTCAATATTATCTTTTGTCTCCGAATCGACCGCACCCTCTAATACTAATGCCATAATACTAGCAATGCGAGTAGATACTAAATCAAAGCCTGTTATGGATACCTTCTTCCATGCCATCATTACGGTAGATGTAGGTAAATATTTTATCAATTTAGGTTCGGAGGGGGTAGTATCTTTTATCACCTGTGCCAAAGGTCCATCTTCTATTTCAATATTACTCGCAATCTCAACCTTTGAATTATTAAAAGTAAGAGATAATTTAAGTTTAACCAACTGATTGACAAGATGTCTAATCTCCGACAATGATTCTTCCGTAATCCTTTTAAATGACTGCTTGTTTTTTTGATTGTCCCCAACAGACAAATCATTGGCAATATCCTCCTCCACTCGCGCTAAGGTTTTATCGATAAGAGATGCATAGTTAATCAAGATTCTCTTACAATGAAGATAAACATCTAAATCACTTTGATTTTTATTCAATGCCCCTGCCCTAAGCTTACTATAAAAAGCATAGGCAAAAAGCATTGTCTCTTTATCTGAGCCAAACAAAATCAGGTTATCGTGAACTACTGCAACGTAAAAATCTCCGCCATGAGCGTGTAGCTCTCGAAAATGAGTAATACTTCCACCAATAGAGTTATTCATAATAGTAGATCTTGATTCAACCTGTCGCAAGAACAAACTAGGATCGTCAACAGATACTGCGGTTATTGAAAAATATTTTCTATTTTTGTTAGACTTAAAGACAAGGCACTCAAGAAATGAATCGTCTTTTAATGATGAAAAATCCGGGATATGCAAGTAAGAAGTAATCGGTCTGATTGAAACCCCAGGCAATGTCCAGCCAGGGGCAATTGATGAAAGCATATTATCAAATTGTGTGCCGAACCTTTGAATATTATTTATTCTCACTGCAATACTAAGGGTTGGTAACTTTTCAAATATTTCTGAGTTGGCTTCTTTGTCTTTGGCAAATATTGTCGATGCTAATGAAAAAATAAAGATAGCCAATATAGTTAAATTTAAAATTTTAACATTCATAATTAGTCTCTAATATTTCCATTGCCTTCAACCGTAAATTTATATGTTGTCAATTCTTCTAATCCAACAGGTCCTCTAGCATGAAGTTTATTGGTGGAAATGCCTATCTCCGCACCGAACCCATATTCAAAGCCATCGCTAAACCTTGTGCTTGCATTAACCATTACTGATGAGCTATCGACACCTTTTTTAAAATAATCAGCAGATGCAAGACTATCAGTAACAATAGCATCGGTATGCCCTGATCCATAAATTCCGATATGCGTAACCGCATTTTCAATATTTCCAACAACCTTAATTGATAAAACATTTTCAAGATACTCGGTTGCCCAATCAACAGAGGTCGCTTCTTCAATTTTAATCTTTAGATCATTGGCAATTGCCAAAGTTTTCTTACATCCCAAAAGTTTGGTTTTTTTATCTTTGAATGCTTTCAAAGCAATAGGCAAAAACTTTTTAGCAATTGACTTATGAACAAGCAATGTCTCCATCGCATTACATACTCCGGTGCGGTGGGTTTTGGCATTAATTGCAATATCAACGCCCATATTGATATTTGCATATTCATCAATATAGACATGACAAATTCCGTCAAGATGAGAAATTACCGGAATTACGCTATTCTCCTTCACCGCTTTAATCAATCCCTTACCACCTCGTGGGATAACAACATCAATATACTTATCTTGTTTCATTAATTCATTGGCAAGATTACGATCAGGAGTTTTAACAACTTGCACACAACCAACATTCAGACCTACCTTTTTTAAAGCTGAGGTAAAAATCTTGCCAAGAGCAATATTGCTGTAAATTGCCTCTTTTCCACCACGCAAGATAACTGCATTTCCACTTTTTAAAGCCAAACCGGCGGCGTCAATTGTTACATTAGGGCGACTTTCAAATATCATAAAGATAACCCCCAAAGGGATTCTTACTTTATTTATTTTTAATCCATTAGGACGAGTCCATCCTTTTATTACCTGTCCGGTCGGATCAGGTAAAGCAGCAATTTGTCTAACCCCCTCTGCCATCTGTTCAAGTCTTCTTTTATCTATCTTAAGTCTATCTATCATCGCAGAAGACAATCCGTTTTTCTTTGCGGATAATAAATCTTTTTTATTTTCAATCACAATCTTTTTATAATTTTTGGTAAGCATTGTTGCAACCGTTAGCAAACAGTCATTTTTTATTTTCTCACTCACCTGTGCTAATTCACGACCTGCCTGACGAGCAGTTTGCGCCAAAGCTTCTGCATTATAATTCATTTCATTCACCTTTATTTTCAGTACAAACTAAATTATCTCTATGAACAACGGTGCCGGCGCAAGCACTACCAAGCACCGTAGCAATCTCTGAGGTTTGACAACCGATAATCTTGGTAAGTTGTGTTGAAGTAAAATTAGAAATTCCAACAGCTACTCGAACTTTATTTTTATCAACAATAGTTATTGGGTCCCCTATTTTAAAAACTCCCGAAACCCCTATCATGCCTGCAGGTAACAAACTTTTTCCATCTTTCATTAAAGCACTTGCTGCCCCATCGTCAATAATTACTTCACCTTCCGACTGAAGATTAGACAACCATTTTTTTTTAGAGTTGCGAATATTTATATTCGCGGCAAAAAAAGTTCCCACATCTTCTAACGAAAAAATCTTGGTGATTACACAGATATTCGTACGAATGTAC
>CAMZKK010000065.1 GCA_947311175.1 uncultured Planctomycetota bacterium
AATCTAATTTATCAACAAGTGAAAACAGATATTTATGCTGTTCATCAAGGTGCTCAATCCCCACACTATACAACTCATCATCCCATATAAACTTCATAATCTCTCTCCATTTCTGAGTTTCGTTCTCATTTCTTTAGTCCTCTTATCCATCACTTCGAGTTCGGCAAGCACTTGTCGTTCTTCCGCAGTTGTTTCGATAACACAATCAATCCCACCGTTTTTAATGACAATTCGTTTGTCGCCAAGAAGGGCAAGTGTCGGGTCATGGGTGGCAATAAGGATTATCTTGTCTTCTGATAACAACAGAGACAAAGCCCTTTTCCTATCAATCCCGGCATTCTCAATCTCATCAATCAAGACGATTGGCGACTTGCTGAGAATAGCTGTATCCGCAATCATCAATGCCCTTGATTGTCCGCCACTTAGACTGGTTATCGGTGTGTCGGGGGCAAAATTTTCACCAGCAAGTTCATTTGCCTGCGTAAGAATTCTTCCAATAACTTCTTCAATATTTTCAACCATTCTGCTTCGTGCGTGTAGCTCCACAAATTCTTTGGCAGTTAAGTCCATTACAAAATTCATATTTTGAGAAAGCTGGGCAACCAATTTATCCTCAATTGAAAATCTCCATTTATTATCAGGCACATCATCATTGACAAATATTTTTCTCTTTGTCGGAGTGTCGGCCTGTGCGACCCATTCAATATCTGCAAGCAATCTACTCTTGCCGGAGCCGGTTGGTCCAACAATGGAGACAATGTCCCCTTTGTTAATTTTTAATTTATCATAATTTTCTTTTTCGCCGGATTTGTTTGTTCCGGGGAAAATAGTGATTGACAAAACATCGGTTTTATCTTCACCCAAAAATTCAAGCATAGAATTGAGATAGGTTGACAATTGCCTACATGCCTCATGTTTGTCAATTGCCATATCTTCAAGATATTCTTCATCAAGCGTATTTAGGAAAGAAGAAAAAGTTCCAGCTTCATGACCAATAATATCAAAATTGTTATCCTTGAAATACGCTTCAAGAAATGGATATTTCTTGAGCAAGATAAAAAGCTTGGTATTGTTTATAACATTGTGTTCAATCATTTTTTATATCCATTTTCCTAACATTACCCATTTGGTGTTCCGCTCCGATTTTGGTTTCTCCGAGACAATATGAACATAAAGCCGATGGCATTGGGAAGCGAAGCTCTTTGCCGGTGAGGGTTTCTATATTTGCAGATTTATCATTATGAAGGACTGAAGCAAGCTCAAACGCTCCTTGCCCGGTAAGTCCGTTTATGTTCATAATAATAGATGCCGGATTAACCGCATTTACTCGTGAGGCAAAAACCTCACGCTCTGCCTGAGATACAATATCACCCTTAGTAATAACAACAACATCAGCCGACTTCAACATTGGTCCGATTTTCTTTGGGGTGCCAACACCACTTAGATTATCAATAACACATACCGCCTTAATTTCTTTTATGTATGGGGAACATCGATTGCAAAGCCCTGCACTTTCACTAATAAGAATATCGGCATCAATATCTAATCCCCATTGAAAGATTTCTTCGACATTGCTAACGAAATAATGGTCAGGACATAAGGCACCGGACAATCCTTTTTTTACCGGAATATTCATTTTTTTATAAAGCAAATCATCGTCTGTTGATAGGCAATCAAACTTTACCACCCCAACCTTTAGTCCTCGGTCAATAAAAACCTCAATCGTTTTTAAAAGCACAGAGGTCTTGCCTGATGATGGTGGTCCTGAGACAGTTATAAAATTCATTGCTCACTCCCGTTAAATATCTTTTCGCAATGTGCAATCATTTTGGGAATATCATGACTGTAAATATATCCCCATCCAACCCACATAAATTTATTTTCCTTTTCAAGTCGATTGTCCACGCTTGGATTGATGCTAGGAAATAATCCATGATGAGACAATATTTCACCAACCTCTTTTGAGGCAAGGAAGTCGATTATCGGTTGAATATTTTTTTTGGCATTTCTTTTTGATAACAAAAAAATCGGACTGATAATAGCACCGTCTTCCGGCCAAACCGCTTTCATCGGTCCACCGAGTTTCGTCATTTTAGTAAAGAAATAAGGCATAATTGTAATTGCCGGAGGAGTGGCTTTTTTCTTATCACTTTTCACCATCTCAGCCGGGTGCATTGATTCAAGAAGTCCCTTGCCGAGTTTTCTAACTCCATCTTCACCATACTCTTTAAAAATATGGATTAATATCGAAGAGAAAAGATCAAAATCACCAACCGGTAGCGATATGCTGTTGGCAAAACAAGGGTCTAATAAATCTTCCCAAGTCTTTGGCATCGGTCTGTCGCCAAGCACGTTTTCATTAACTAAAAACACCGCCGGAACAACCCCAATCATTGAATAGTCGCCTTTGGGGTCCATTATGTCAATATTTGCAAAATCACTATTTGTGTTCTTAAATGGTAGCCTATCGGCAAATGAGCCATTATTGATAAATCTGCCAATTCGTTTATTATCAAAAAATGTTTCAAATCCGGCAGAGATAAAAATTTCCGGCAAATCTTCTTCACCCTTTGCCTTGTCAATATAGGTTTCAATCCAGCCAGCCCCTTGCGATGCAGCCTTGAGGTCATGTTTCACAGACAAACCATGCTCTTCTTTAAACTCACCCATAAATTTATCAAGTCCTTCTAACAATGGAATCCTTACCGGACAAGGCAAACCACCAACAATCATTATTTCCGCATCTTCGTCTTTTCCACTTCTAAGGGTTACATCTTCGGATTGAGATTCACCGTCAATTGAATTTCTAAGCAAGGCGGTAAATATATCTATATTTTTATTTTTTAGTTTAAGGGCATCCTTTAGCGAAATCGTTTTACCAAGGGTTGTCCGTTTATCTTCATCAACCATCTTACCAAAGCCATTAGCGGCAAAAACCTCAATCGTTTGCGGATATTTTTCAGTTATCGCAAACAGAGTATCGGTATCTTTAAAGTATTGTATTTTTTCAGTATTCATTTTAATCCTCACTAATCTATTACGCAGTTGGAATTTAGAAGTATGGCTCATTTTCGAGCATAACAATTAACAATGAAGGAAGCTCAACGAGCGATATTTAATAAAAATACAAGAGATACAAATTATCAAAACTACCTTTAGCGATAGCTAAAACACCTTCATTGTTAACTTTTCATTTTTAATTGTTATTTAACCCCTCGCACCAGTTGCGAAATTTAGGTTAAAAGTAATAATTGCATTATATATCGGTATTGCGGTATTGCAATACCTTTTTTATTTTTATTTTATTTTTTTAGTAAATCTTATTTTTGGCATGAACTGTTAATATTATATTTAAAACGTGTTTACAGCCAAGATATTAAGGAGAACAACGTGAATGTAATTAAGAAGTTGTTTGTTTTTGTTGCGTTAATAGCCTCTTTTGGCGGAGGAGTTAAGGCTGCAGATATAACAAATGAACATTTAATTTTATAAAAATTATCGCTGCATTTTGCTTTATTTCTATTACGGTTTCAGGCATACAAAATATTAGTGCTGCGGAAAAAGTAATCATCATCGCAAACAACAATATAAATGATGATAGCGTAAGTGCATCCGACCTAAAAAAGATTTTCTTAGGCAAAAAAAAATCTTTTGGCGGAACGAGAGTTGTCGTTGCAACTCAAAAGCAAAAAGAATTACACAAGGCATTCTTGAGTGAATATGTCAAAAAAAGTGCATCATCATTTAAATCATTTTGGAAAAAATTAGTATTTACCGGCAGAGGCAAAATGCCTAAATCAGTCGCTGATGACAAGGCGATGGTCGCTTATGTCGCCTCAAAACCCGGAGCTATTGGTTATGTATCAGCAACTGCAGATATCACCGGAGTGAAGAAGTTAGAAGTAAAATAGGATTACAATATGAAATCTTTTAGTTTATCAACTAAGCTATGGCTTGGATTTGGAATCTTAATTAGTGGATATGTGTTCACTCTGGGATATGGCTATGTTGTTGGAAGTCACACCAAGACGATTGTCGAGGATTCTTGTAAAAAAGTTTCTAATGCTCGCAAAATAACTATATTTATTGCCGACGATATTTATCCAACTTCATTAAAAGCACAGCAAATGTATAGCGACTATCAAGCAATGATTAAGGCGTATGATACTGCTATATTTCTTGAGGATTTAGATGCAGTTGATAAGGCATTTGGTATTGGTAAAAATATTGTTGCTAGCTTAGAAAAACTCAATGTAAAGAAAATGCCTACAAACATCAAGAATAGCGTTAAAACAATTATCAAACTACTAAAAGATTTTAATCCAAAGGCAAAAAAACTTTATGGTCGTTATGTTGAATCTGAAGGAGAATTAACTGACAAGGAAAGCGATGCATTATCTGCTTTGATTGAAACTAGAAAAGTCATTCTTAAAAAATTTGAATTATTGACAAAAGAGGTATCCTTGTTTTTTAATCAAAAACTAACACTAGCCAATAAAAACCTTAGCGAAACAAAGAAATCACAGGAATTAATTGTTAAAGTATTTAACAATAAATTACGGAATAACGTAATAATTTTTATTGTTGTTATGCTTATTAGTATCCCCATTGTTACAATAATTATTCGACGCGGAGTAATTGCTCCCCTTAAGTCAACAATGAAAATGTTAGATGAATTAAGTAAGGGGAAATTGACATCTCGACTTAATTCTAAATCAAATGATGAAGTAGGTAAAATGTCTAAAAGCATGGATGACTTCGCCGATGAGCTAGAGCAAGGGGTTGTCTTTCCACTTCAACAGATGGCAAAAGGTATCCTTACCGGTTGCCGAAACAACGATGACCAAAACAATCAAATCAAAGTTGCGTTAGCATATACTTGCGAAGGGTTAAACCGGTTGCTCTCTTTGGTAAGAAGCACTGCTGGAAATATTGTTAAGTCAAGTGTTATATTAAATGCAAATAGCTCACAACTGTCAGACAGTGCAACAAGTGCGGCAAGCTCATTAGAAGAAATTAACAGTTCGCTACTCAGTCTCAACTCTCAAATCTCAGACAGTGCAAAAAATGCCTCTGGTGGCAGTGAATTGGCAAGTGAGGTTAGCCAGAATGCAGAACAAGGAATAGAGTATATGGGTGAGCTTGAACAAAATATGCAAAAGATTTCAAATAGCAGCAATGAGGTTGGTAAAATCATAAAAATCATTGATGACATTGCCTTTCAAACAAATCTTTTGGCACTAAATGCCGCTGTTGAGGCAGCACGGGCTGGGAAACACGGAAAAGGATTTGCAGTTGTGGCAGAAGAGGTGAGAAACCTTGCAGGAAGAAGCGCAAAGGCATCTAAGCAGACTGAGGAGTTGATTCAGCTTTCAAATAAGCAAGTTGAGGTTGGTCTTGAATCGGTTGAAAAAACCGGAAATGCATTGAGAAAGATTATTGCGGAAGTAAAAGATTTAGATGAAATTACCACCGATATTGCAAGTGCCGCTGAAGAACAATCGTCTAAAATTGTGCAAATAGAATCTGCACTTTCGCAAATCGATGCACTTACCCAACAAAATAGCGCAACGGCAAATGAGACCTCAATGACTGCGGATGAACTTCAACAAAGAGCTGAAGAACTTATTGAAAAAATATCTCAATTCAAACTTGATGATTCTTTTTCAAGTGATAAAAATCAAATTGCCAGTAACACTGCAATCCAAATTGATTACAAGGGATAG
>CAMZKK010000066.1 GCA_947311175.1 uncultured Planctomycetota bacterium
GGACGATACCACCACCGCCCTAACCGGATAGAATTTCATAAGCTTTTTAAGAAAAGTTATTCCATCCATTCTTGGCATTTCAATATCAAGCGTGATGACATCCGGCTTTAAATTCACAATCATATCACGAGCGACATACGGATCAGGAGCAGAACCGACAATCTCAATTTCTGAATCTTTTGCTAATTCTTTTTCAAAAACTGCTCTGACAATTGCTGAGTCATCTACAATTAAAACTTTTATTGGCATAAAACACCTACCTAATCTATAATTTTTAAATCTAATAAAATTGCCTCGTCATCAAAATCAAAACCGATAACATTGTCATCATCTATCATTTTGTCCCACTCTTCTTTGTTTGAAGCAACAACCTCTGGAATTGTCAAATCAAATACCGGCTCTGTTCCTGCGATTTCGGTCAAGATATTACCAATAACAATATTTGCAACCTCCTTGACCGCATCTATTGGCTGTTCTGAAGTCAATTCGTCCTCAGTCGCAACGCCAAGTAGATTGACAGCCATCTCCTGACATGCGGAAATAGGAGCAATGATGGTTAAGCTACCTTTTATGGGACCATTAAATCCTATTTCTGTCTTAATGGTTTCTCCTGTTGCTTCAGCAAGGTCTGCTTTGTCTTCTTCATCGCCAAACATAAAAACAGTATTTTCCATAATTTCGCAAAATACTTTGCTTATCGTTTCTTGCTTATTCATTGCCAATTTCTCCCATTGTTGTTAATACAGCATCTCGTAAATCTTCGGGAGTAAATGGTTTTCTAATATATGCACTAACTCCCTTTGCTTTTAGTTGCTCAATCCTGGTAGTGCTTCCCTCTGTTGAAACAATGATGACCGGAAGAGATTTTGATTCAGGATTTTCTCTAATTTTTTCAAGCATTTCAATCCCTCCCATCACCGGCATATTGATGTCGGCAAAAACCAAATCAATCCACTCTTTATCTATAATTTCAAGTGCCACCGCTCCATTTTCTGCTTGGTATATTTCACCAAATGGAATCTTTGCCAAGGTTAATGTTTTAATGATGACTGAACGAACAATGCTTGAATCATCAACTATTAAGATATTAAATGCCATACTTCGTCTCCTATTATTCTAACAAATCTGACAGTTCATCCATTTTGATTACTGCCTGACAGATAGCCTCTTCACATTTGTTTTTTGATAGCCCTAATCTCTTGTATACTTTTGAAGAGGGACGATATTCACTGCCGTCATCTCCAGTACCAATCCCGCTTATGATTCCAAGATTGTCGGCAGCATGAACTATGTCAATTCCTGCATCATAATCTTTAATGTCATCAGGACGATGATGATAATGAACTATCTTAATTATATTTTCCGGCACATTCCAACCAGCAAGGAGGATTGCACCAATCTCAGCATGGTCAATTCCCAAAACTTGTCGTTCAGATTCTTCAAAGGATAGTCCTTCATTTTCACTTAATTTATAGATTTCTTCACAGTCTATTTCTAAAAATTCACCGAGAACAACCTTGCCAATATCGTGGAGTAATCCGGCAGCAAGGATTCCATCTGGAGTAGGCACGTCAACAACGGCTGGCAACACCTCAGAGCATACCCCGACAAACACCATATGTTTCCACAACTCACCTTTTTTTAAGCCATAACCATTGATGGCTTGCTCGACTGTCGCTTTTGCAATTGAGCTGATAGCGGCAACAAAAACCTGTTTTCTTCCCATCCTGACGATGGCATCTTTGATGGTGCTAATCTTTCCAGAGCCACCAAATGATGCAGAATTTACTAAATGCAAAATAGTAGAGGTAAGTCCAGGGTCATACTCAATTATTCTTGATAGTTCTCTAGTGTCGCTTTCAGGATCTTGTAGTGCAACAAGTGCGTCTCCTGCTCTTCCCGGAATTTTTTCGATAGACTTAATTTCAGAAAGTATTTTATCACGAGTAGTATTGTTATTCATATCTCAATCTCCTCTCCCCGTGATTTTATAAATGTCTGCCCGGTTGACATATTCAGAACCATTGTCTTGGGATTATTGCCACCGATATTTTCTCCATTTATCAAGATATTATTTTTCCATAATATCTTTCTGGTGACAGCGAAATTTCTTTCACCAATATTAAACATATTTTTGTCATCCATTAATTTTCCTGCACCTGCCACTTTAGTGATTAAGTTATCTCGTTTCGCACCAAGATTAAAAATTTCTTGTAAAAGTAAATTTATGCCGGTATCAACAAACATACACGGCTTTGCTTTTGCCTTTTCCTTTGCTTTTTTCGACAATGGCAATAAACAATGGAGCATTCCGCCGATTCCTACCTCAGGGTCAAAAAAAGTGATCCCTACGCACGAACCGAGCGAATAAGTGATTATAGTATCACTCGCATCAGTGCTGATTGCCATGTCTGAAATTCCTACAATTTTCATTAAAAAATCTCCGATTTTTTAAAATTAACAATGGAGATGCTCGCCTATCGATTCACATTGTTAATTGTTAATTTTTTCCCGTCCATCTATCTATCTTCTCAAAAGCATGTTCAATCGCTTTCAAATAACTTTCTGTGTCAACTGGTTTTAAAAAAACATCATCAAATCCCGATTCAATACAGTCCTGCACTCCAAACAATGAGATATGAGCAGTGAGTGCATAAATAATAGTAAGCGGATACATTCCCTTGATTGTTCGGCAAAGTTCATCGCCCTTCATTCCCGGCATCATCAAGTCAAAACTCATCACCCTGATAGTTTGTTCACCCAAGATGACTAACGCCTCTTCAGCACTTTCAGCAGCGGTTACACTGTATCCTTTCGCAGAAATAAGCTCAGCTAGAAAATCTCTAATATTTTCTTCGTCATCAACAATAAGTATTTTTTTATCCATCTTTTTTCCTATCAAACAATGATACATTTATTAAAAATGCAATTTATAATTCGCTATCCGAGCTTGATTTATTTATATCAACAATCTGTGAATTACCAACATAGGTTATTGTCTTATAAGTGGTAATTTTGCTTAATCTTTTCGATATCTCACGAAGTCGACTAACTTCTTTTTTCATCTTTTCAATATATGCTTCCATCTTTTCATTGCCGGTAGCAAACTTCATCCCCATCAAATCAACATATCCGGCAAAGACGGTTAACGGTTGATTTATTTCATGACTAATTCCGCCAGCCATTTCAACAATGGAATTTAGTTTTTCTTTATACTCTTTTGCTTCTTCGATTGCCTTACGCTCTGTAATGTCGGTAAATACCCACAAGAGAGAATCAACCTCAAGCCCATCATTTAACACTGCTGAACACTTCAACTCACAAGGTGGGCTTTGATGTTGTTTGAAATACATTTCTTCTTTATGATAAGTCCCATAACTTATGTCATTTACAATTTCATCAAAGATTGAACCGTCACGCAAAACATCCTTAACTTTAAAAGTATTTGCTTTATCCTTGGTGATGCCTGCAAGGTAACTAAAGGCAACATTAATATAGATTGGTTTTCCGACAGCATCGGTAATTAACATTCCGTCGCCTGCATCATCCATCGCAGAGCGAAATTGCAAAAGCTCTAATGTCTTCTTTTTAGCAAAAGTAATATCGCGCGCCACATGGACTCCACCAATTATTTTTTTATCATCATTTTTAACAGGAAATGCCGATACTTCAAAAGTGAGAGAATTAATCTTTACTTCACATCTTGAATTATGTCCACTTTCAATCATTGCTGCAACCGGACACCCTTCAATAAATTCCGAACAACTGTGAAACAGACAAAAACATTTTTGTCCTATCAGCTCTTCAGCAGGCTTTCCAAAAAAATCTGCAAATGCCTTGTTTACTTTCAAAATACTTCCATCAACCCCATGAATAGAGACCAAGTCACCAATTACATCAAATAAGGGCGACCATTTCAAACTGTCTGTTTCGTTGATATTTATTTCATTCATCTTATAACTCACTTTATATAAATAGACGGTTTTATTGTCTTAAATTTGCTACTTATTCCGGTCAAACTTTCTGCATGTCCAACTAAAAGGTATCCTCCCGGTTTTAATAGTCGATAAGCTTCATTGATTAGTCTATGCCTAACTTTGTTGTCAAAATAGATCATTACATTTCGGCAAAAAATTATATCTAACGGTCCCTTCATGGGAAATGGTGGCGTTGATAGATTTAGTCTTTTAAAAAGAACTTTTGATTTAACTATATCTTTAATCATATACCCTTGCTCACATTTGTCAAAGTATCGTTTCTTCAGCTCCATATTTATCGGTTTTAACTTTTCTTTTACATAAAATCCTTTTTTGCAAGCGGAAAGAATTTTGGTTGAAATATCGGTGGCAAGAATCCTTGCATCAATCTCACTTGGCAATGTTTCAAGGATGGAAATAGCAATCGTATATGGCTCTTCACCGCTTGAACTAGCGGCAGACCAAATCCTAAATTTTCGTTGTCCTTGCTCATACCACTCCCTAATTTTTGCTTTAAAGAAATCAAAATGCTCCGCTTCTCGAAAAAAACTTGTGGTATTCGTAGAGATTGCATCAAGCATTTCAACAACCTCTTTTCCGTCGCTGTCATTATTGACTAAAGTAAAATATTCATCTTCATCGTCAATCCCCAACACTCGCATTCTCTTGCCAATCCGAGCCTGCACTAATGCCTTCTTGCCTTCATTTAATGAGATACCGCTCTTCTCATAAATCAAGCTTCGAAATGATTCAAATGTTTTATCGTTCAAACTAAATCCTTTTTGGTAGCAGATTTTTTTTTGTTCATAGTTTTAGGTTAATCTTACCAGTAGCATAATTGTGAACTAAGGCTTGGATTATATTTTGATAACCTATACCTAATTCTTTTGATTTTGCCTTGATTGCCGCTAAGTCACTTACTGAAAAACGAATTGTTGTTTGGCGTTTTTCCTGTAATGATTTAGTATAGATTGCAGATTCTCTATATGCCTTTTGTTCTTTTTTATTGATTGGATTGTCAGTCCATTCACCTGCCTCAATTTCTGACAACATATCAACTTCTTCAGCATCTAATACCACTCTTTTCATTGTTGTTCTCCATATTCTATTGTAAGTTTTCTGCTAGGGATAATTGTTTTTAAAAATATTTCTTTGTTATTCTCAACAAAGGGAACATAGTAAATGTATTTTTTGATTCTTACCACGAAGATTTGCTGATTAGGATATTTTTCTTGGTTTTGATGTTTCTTGCGTCCTAAAATCTTTTCATCTTCAATGATTTCCAAGATGTCTTCAAATCCAACACCTCTTTGAATCTTCAACAATTGATTTTTTTCTTCATTCCATCTAATTAATTTTTTCATTGAATTTCCTGAATATATTTTTATTCACTCGTTGAAAATACATTATTGTAGATATATAGTCAATACAATTTCTGCAATCTTTCATCTTACCAACTCAATAATTAAAAATTAAAAATGATTGTGTTCGCCTATCGGCTCACGGTTATTATTAATTACCATTCAGCTCTGCTGGATTCCTTCATTTTTAACTTTTCATTTTTAACTTTTAATTGTTAAAGAGTTGCGGGACAAGCAAAGATGCTTTGCATATCCCGCGTGTCCCTCGTTTTGTTAAAAGTCCTCAAACTCATCATCATCTAATGGGATAACGGTATCTGGATTAACTACCTTCATATCATTTGATTTAATGATATTGCGCTGGGTTTTCTTTTGTCCGATTGTTAGGGCTGGTCTTTTTTGGTGGGTTACTGCTTGCGGAGTAGAATGAACAGTTATTCTTCCGCTTTGATTTTCGTTCGCACCCCCAACAATCTCTACCAAATCATCAACCATCTTGTTTAATTCTCTGGCTTGCCCAGACAACTCTTCACTTGCAGATGCAGATTCTTCAGCATTAGCAGCGTTGGTTTGGGTGACGGTATCCAAATTTGCAACCGCGGTATTGATTTGATCCACACCTTGTGCTTGTTCATTGCTTGCTGCCGCAACTTCTCCGATAAGACCGGTTACCTTTTCTATGCCTTCATTGATTTTCTTCAAAATCTCACCAACCTCGATAGAGCCCTTAACCCCAGCTTCAGCACTTTTCTGTGATTTTTCAATCATTGCGGAAGTATCTTTTGCAGCCTCTGCACTCCTTTGAGCAAGATTACGAACCTCTTCAGCAACAACCGCAAAACCTTTACCGGCATCTCCTGCTCTTGCAGCCTCAACCGCGGCATTAAGGGCAAGAAGATTGGTTTGAAATGCTATTTCTTCGATGGTTTTGATAATCTTTGCGGTGTCGTCACTTGATTTTTTGATTTCATCAATCGCAACAGACATCCTTTCCATTGCCTCAACGCCATCACTTGCTCCTTTACTTGCTTCTGTAGAAAGATTGTTCGCTTGGGCTGCATTGTCAGAATTTTGTCTTGTCATTCCAGCCATCTCTTCAAGGCTTGATGATATTTCTTCTAAACTACTTGCCTGCTCACTTGCACCCTCAGCCATCTGTTGGCTCGCAGAAGCAACTTGCCCTGATGCAGAGGATACTTGTTCTCCCCCAGAGCGTAAACCTTCAATAATTCTATCAATTGGTTTGGCAATTCCCCGAGCGATAAAGATAGCAATTAGTGCTACAATGATTCCGGCAAGGACACCAATTGCGGTGGTCCAGCTAATTAATTTTGTGCCTATCTCTCTTCCTGTCGCAACCATTTCACCCTTTGCCTTCATTGCTACCGCTTCGTCAATTTCACAAATTAAAGCCCAAGTATTATCGAAAACCTTGATTGGAGTCCATGCACTCAAAACCTTACTGCCAAGATAATCATCAATCACCCTTGCATCTGTCTTACCATTAAATGCTTCCTTTGTCGCATCGGTATTTACTTTATTGCCTTGTTTGAAAGAAGCCGCAATACTGTAACCTTTTGGATTAAGAATTGAGTCAGATCTCATATGCCCATCACCACCAACAAGATATGCCTCAAGGGCTCTTTTTTTATCTGAACCGATAGCTATTATTTTATCAATTCCTTTATATGAAAGCTGAAGTCCAATAATTAATTCGATATCCCCACCATTTATTACCGGTTGAGTAATAAAGGCTGCAGGTGTGCCTCCACTTGGAGCATACGGCTCAAAATCACCAAACGCCAACTTTCCGCTTGAGATACTTTTGCGGACAGCCTTGCCTAGAGATGAGTCTGCAAATTTTCCATTTACAAGATTTGTTTGATAATCTGCTTCTTTGCATGCTGAGTAAAAACATAATCCATCAGGATTGATTAAAAACAAATCATA
>CAMZKK010000067.1 GCA_947311175.1 uncultured Planctomycetota bacterium
AGATGATCGTTAAAACTCTTTTGCATAGCTTCATATCTTTTTTTCGCTAAGGCAGAATTTATCATCCCTAAAATGCTATCAAGTCGAAATGGTTTTTTTATAAATGAGTATGCTCCGAGATTAAGTGCGTCAACGACACAATCAAATTCAGCAAAACCTGTCATTACAATAAATGGCATCTCATAATCATTTTCTCTACACCATCTTAAAAGTTCTATGCCATTTTCTTCAGGCATTTTGATGTCAGAGATAACTAAATCGAAAACCCTCCCTGCAATTATCTTTTTTGCTTGTGCCACCCTCGCAGCATGAAAAACCTTGGTTTCATCACCCTTAACCGCTTCTTCAATAAAATCACGAATAGCAACCTCATCATCAACAACCAAGATTGTAGTTGGTGTTACATTAAAACCAATATCAAGCAAATCATCACCAAAGTAATCATCCATATTTCTCTCCCCAAAGACCTTGATTCAAAATTCCAACTGCGGAATTTAAGTTAAAATACCATCACATCAATTATTTCATACTTATTGTATTGTTTCACTGAAAAAATCAAATTATTTAATTTTTGAAATAACAACCGAAGCATTTGCACCACCGAGTCCATAACTATTTGACATTGCATGACCAATATTTACATGCCTACTTTCAAGCGGACAATAATCGAGCTCAAAACCATCGTCCGGCTCATCAAGGTTTAAAGTTGGCGGAACAACATCTTCTCGAACACTAAGGATGGTTGATACTGCTTCTAATGCTCCGGCAGCACCCATTGCATGTCCGAAGCAACTTTTATTTGCAGTCAATATCATTTTGTCTGCATGTGAGCCAAAAACCTTTTTGATAGCCATTGTTTCAATTGCATCATTATATCTGGTTGCCGTTGCATGACAATTAATGTGGTCAATATCTACCGATTCTAAACCTGCATCAGCAATTGCCATCTCCATTACTTTACGAATACCCCTGCCATCTTTTTCCGGAGCAGTCATATGAAAGGCATCGTTATTTATCCCCATTCCTGAAACCATTGCAATTGGGGTAATTCCTCTTTGTTCAACAGATTGCTCAGATTCAAGAACAATCACTGCCGAACCTTCTGCAAAAAGAGTACCGCTTCTGTTTTTATGAAATGGCAGTATCGTATCCTTTGTAATGGCACGAAGGGCAGACAATCCTGCGTATGAATAGATGGACAATTCATCAAATCCACCACAAATAACCACATCTTCTTCACCTCGTCTAATCCTATCAAACCCGAGACCTATCGCTGCTGTTCCCGATGCACACGATAAACTCAACAAATGACAATCACCAGCAAATGCAAACTTATCTCGCAGCGCATTTTCTGCTTCGAAAAATGAAGCATTATTCAAATTTACATTTTCCGGATTATTAGAAAGCTCTTCAATTTGAGATAGGTATGAATTTATCCCGCCGAAATTTGTCCCTAAAGAAAAAGCAATATTACTTACAGAAGGGTCAAGCTCTGCATTCAACACTGCTTCCGATGTCGCTTGAAGTAAAAAAGAAACCGCTCTTGAGTATGGTTCAAGAACAGAAAAATCTACAACCTCTCCTACCATAGAATTTCTGAATGGAGTGGCGTCAAATAAAGTTACCGGCCGAAAAGCAGATAATCCATCTTTAAGGCTTTGCCAGAATATATCAACGCCAACTCCGTATGGAGAGACCACACCAAGACCGGTAACATAAACTTTTTTTTTCATCACCCTTGCCCCTCGATTACTACTTGAGCAATTGCATATTCTTTGATGTGACTATAACTGACAAATGATGATGAATAATTTTGTTGTTTTAAGATTTCTTCTGCATGCCCGTTAAATTTCAAACTTGGAGCACCATTTTCTTGCTTAATTATTTCAATCGACAAAAAGCCAACACCCTCTTGCCATCCTGTTCCGAGTGCCTTCATCGCTGCCTCTTTGGCGGCAAAACGAGCGGCAAAGCGTTCTTCCGCATTTGCTGAATTTTTACAATATTCAATCTCTTGGGGGGTAAAGGTTTTTCTTAAAAATTTATTGCCATACCTTGAAATAGATTCCCTAATCCTATCCACCTCAATAATATCTACTCCAATCCCAATAATCATTATTTTTCATTAAGCTCCATAAATCCAAAGATATCTTTTTCTTTAATAATTCCCTTAATTTTCAATATCTTAGCCACCTCCGACAACACAATATCGTTTTCTTTAGCCAGTCTCCTTGCTGATGGCACAGCCCTGACCTTGTTTGAAACTCCATAATCAAGGGTTTGCTCACCGTTATCATCTGTTAAAGAAAAAGTAGTAGAGATTAAATTTTCATTTTCTGTTTCAGCCACCTGCCGTGCCAAATCTACATCTATCGACAAATCATTTTCTTGACAGACAATGGCAATGATATATCCAACGGGCAAAACACTTCGTTCTTCTGATAAAATATGGGATATATTGCCACTAATATCATCTTCTAACTCAAGATTAAAGGTTGCCTTTTCAGTAATCAATACAACAAGCTCTGCCCCTATCTCAATGTATTGACCTACCCTCACCAACCATTCGCCAATAGTTACATTATCTATATTTTCTGCAATAGAAGGAATTTTTATGTAATACATATTCCCTCATTTTCCGGCAATAATTCTCTTTCCGAGAAAATCATCAAGGGCAGGGTTTTCATAAATTTTTGCAGCAGTTTTTTCCGCATCATATTTTACTCTTCTGTAAACTACTGAGTCGCCATCAAAAACAACATAACAACTCAATGGATTTTTATCACGGGGCTGACCAACTGAGCCTACATTTACGATGGCTTTACTATTCTCATCCAACATAAAAATATTCATCAACATTTCTTCCGGACGCATAAATTTCTGCCCCAGCTCAAACACACCGGGGAGGTGAGTATGTCCAACAAAACAATATCTCTCAAACTTTTCAAATTGAGGCTCTAATAATTGTGGTCGAAGGGAGTGTTTAGGTAAAATATATTCATTAGTTGGATCACATGGTGAGCCATGAACAAACAAACATCCTTCCTCTTCTTTTTTCTCAGGAAGACTGGTTGCTATATCAAAAAGTTTTCTGCCCTCTTCCGAGCTTTGCAAAAATTTTTGCGTCCACATAATAGCATTTTTTGCCCTCGCATTAAATCTGCTACCACCCTCAATTAAAGCATACTCATGGTTGCCCATCAAAGTAACGTCGTATTTTTCAATGGTTTGCAAACACTCTATTGGATTTGGTCCGTAGCCGACAACATCTCCAAGACAAATAATATTATCTGCACCAACGTTTTCGATATCTTCCAATACCGCAGTTAATGACTCAATGTTGGCATGAATGTCAGAGATGATTGCAAGCTTTGTCATAGTTTCCTTTTACTTTACCGATAGACCGAATTTTATTAGAGTATCCTTCAACACCTTAGCACTGTCAGCAGTAATCTCAGTCAAAGGCATCCTTACCACACCATTGATAAGCCCTGTGATTTGCATCGCTGCCTTAATAACAATCGGGTTGGTTTCGATAAACATCACCTTAAATATTGGTAATAATTTATAATGTTGCTCCTGTGCTTCTTTAACCTTGCCTTCATCCCATAGCTTTACAAGTTTTGCAACTTCCGCAGGGATTAAATTCGCCGCTACCGACACAACACCAACCCCACCAACCGACATCATCGGTAAAGTGAGACTGTCATCACCTGAAATAACATCAATATCACAAATCCCCCTAATCGAACTAACTTGATCTACTGAACCACATGCCTCTTTAACACAAACAACATTTTCAACTTCGTTATAAAGACGAGCAATTGTTTCAGGTGCAATCTTGGTGCAAGTTCTCCCTGGGACATTATAAAGCATAACCGGAATTTTTGCCGCATCCGCAACCATTTTATAATGCCTAAATTGACCTTCAGCTGTTGGCTTGTTATAGTATGGAGTAATTACCAAAACTCCATCAGCCCCCGCCTTCGCTGCTGCCTCACTAAGACGAACAGCCTCAACTGTATTATTAGAGCCTGTTCCGGCAATGACCTTTATCCTGCCTGCAACCTTCTTTACCGTTCTTGCAATGACCTCTTCTTGTTCCTGATGAGAAAGAGTTGCTGCTTCACCGGTACAACCGCAAGGAACAATACCGGAAGTGCCTGACTCTATATGCCACTCAATAAGCTCGTCAAGTTTATCATAATCTACTGCTGATGCATCATTAGTAAATGGAGTAGTAATCGCGACAATTGATCCCTTAAACATATTTTCTTCTTTCTATAAATAAATACTTTAAATTAAATTAACATACAGCCTACAAAAGTAACTCTTTAGACCTATTTTATTTTATCAACCTATTGAATATGTTCAACATTTTTATTTTTTATTCAGACTTAAAACGAACCGCCTCAACCATCAAATCTCTCATTTCACGAACCGCGCGATCAAGTCCAACCAAAACTGCTCTTGAAATAATACTATGGCCGATATTAAGTTCTTCCATTTCAGAAATTGCTGCCACCGGTTTTACATTTTGATAAGTAAGCCCATGTCCGCCATTAACTCGCAATCCTTTGCTTTTGGCAAAAGCCGCTCCTTTAATTAATTTGTCTAATTCTTTTCCAGTTTTTTCTTCGTTACCCCAACATTCCGCATATGTTCCGGTATGCAATTCAACATACTGAGCCCCTGCTTTTGCTGATGCTTCTATCTGCTCTAAAACCGGGTCGATAAACAAACTAACCTTCACCCCTTTGGCATTAAGTCGAGATACCACTTCTTTAATCCTGGCAAACCCACCCACAACATCAAGCCCACCTTCGGTCGTAACCTCTTCTCTTTTTTCCGGAACCAAACAAGCATAGTCAGGAATTATTTCTTCAGCAATCTGCACAATCTCTTCACAGACAGCCATTTCAAGATTCAAACTGGTGCGGATTGTTTTTCTTAATATTTTTATATCTCTATCTTGCATATGGCGGCGATCTTCTCTGAGATGAACAGTAATTCCTTCTGCTCCAGCCATCTCTGCAATTGAAGCAGCTGCTACCGGATCCGGCTCAACAGTTTTTCTTGCTTGTCTAACTGTTGCGACATGATCAATATTTACGCCAAGTCTAATCATTTTTTCTCCTAATCTATTTTACCGTAATCTTTACTTCTTTCGGAACAATATCTTTAACCACAACGCCAACCGGAAGATGAATCCTACATCGCAAGATATGTTCCCCTCTCACTTCACCTGTGATATCACTAGTGTCAACATATACAATGGGGTCTTTCTCTGTGAGATTATCTAGGATTGCTTTAGAGCCCTCAATCTCAAGAGTGACAGTTGGGGGATTAATCTTCATTATTCTAAGCCCAAGAATTGGTCCGTAAAGAACTCGCACCGGCACCTTTTTTAAAACCTTAACCGCTGGAATTGGCTCAATAATTACCGAAACATCAATTCCTTTGTCGGTTTGCAATTTTCTTCCACCGGTAAGCTCTGCCGGTTGTACCCCTACTCGACGATAAATATCTTCTGCTTTTCCCGACACATCAATGGGATAACATTCTAAAAAATCTCCAGGCTTAACCAATCCTTTTGGCACCATAACCTCTACATAACTTGGATCGGCATCCATTCTCAAGACGCGATAACCTTTTGCCGGTTTACCTTCAAACACCGGACGAACTCTCACATATTGTGGAACCAACCGAACAACCGTAACTTCTATTTGGCTCGGTGATACACTTAATACTGCAACCCCAGATGGTAATCTGAGGTCGGCATCCTTGATTAAAATATTTTCGGTATAGACATCGTGTTTTGACGGAGCCGTTATCGTCTTATTTAAAGATATTGTATTTACAGCCATTCCCTTCATTTGTTCCTTTGGGCCCTGCAAAACAACAGTAATACTTTTAGGGACATCTGACGATAATTCCCACCCCTCTGCCAAATTAAGCAACAAAGACACCTTAACTGTTTTATTTTCAATTCTGCGGTTATCTACATAAATCCAAACCAACAACGCCAAGATGATTGAAACAAGCAAGGCTGCCGGATCAATGTATTTTTTAACCTTTTGTAGCGACATTATTCAGTTTCCTCGATTAAATCACCTTCAATTTCAAGTGCACATTCTTTACGCAATATCTCCTGTAATTTAGCAGCATCTAGTTTATGTATAACTTCTCCCTTTATTGCAACCGAAATATTCCCGGTCTCTTCAGAGACAATAACAACTACTGCATCTGCCTCTTCAGACATTCCAATACCGGCACGATGGCGCGCCCCCATTCCTCGACATAGTTCAATGTTTTCAGTAAATGGCAAAAGGCAGTTAGCAGCAACAATTCTACCTTTTCTGATAATAACCGCTCCATCATGAAGAGGGGTTTTAGGATAAAAAATAGTGCATAGAAGTTCACTGCCAACCGCAGCATCTAATTTGATTCCACCCTCAATATAGCCGCCTAACTTCGTTTCTCTTTCAATGACAATTATTGCCCCAATGCTTTTCTTTGACATACTTACCACAGATTTAACAACTTCGCTAAGAATGGTTGTATGACTATCGTTAAAAAAGTTCCAAACAGGAGTCTCGCCAATCCGAATCAATCCTCTACGAATCTCAGGTTGAAAAACCACAATTACCGCAACAATGGCAATCGCTAACAAATTCTCAATCAGCCACATAATATTTTCTAATTGCGCAACTTGAGCAATTGCAAGAATGGTAATCAAAAAACCACCATAAAAAATCAAAAGCCCCTTGAGGATACCAGCCCCTCTCGTGCCTCGCATAAAATAAATTATTCCATAAATTATCACCGTAAGAATAACAATCTCAAAAAGTGGACTCCAAAATCCATGGGGATACACACTTAGAGTTTTAAACCATGAGTTAAGCATTTTTATTCCTATGTTTCATAATAGTATCAACAACCTTTACCGCTTGCACGGTTTCTTTGACATCATGCACCCTTAATATATCAGCAC
>CAMZKK010000068.1 GCA_947311175.1 uncultured Planctomycetota bacterium
AAATATAGATATCAAAAAAAAACCACTTCAAATTCTAATGAGTCATTATCACTGGGATCACTTGTGTGGTTTTCCGTTTTTCTCTCCGGCATATATCCCCGGCAATAAAATAAATATAAGTGGAGTTATGCCAAAACTTGAAGAAGTTTTTAATTTACAGCAATCATCTCCCTATTTCCCAATTTCATTTGACCAACTTGCTGCCACCATCACTTTTAATCAATTACCTGCAGAATCAGAATCTTTTGTAGGTGCATTTAAAGTTACTCCTTTTAAGATTCATCATCCAAACGGTTGCTTTGCTTACAAAATAGAAATCAATAATAAAAAAATTGTTTATATTACAGATACAGAATTGTTTATCCTTAAACATGATGACATAGAAAAATACACCGCATTTTTAGAAGATGCAGATATTGCAATTGTTGATTCTCAATATACCTTTATTGAAGGAGCCAAAAAACTTTATTGGGGACATAGTTCTATTTTTGGCTTTATTGATATTTGCAAAAATTCAGCCATAAAAAAACTAATAATGTTTCATCACGACCCACTATCAACTGGCGATAACATAAAAAATATGCTATCAGCCGCTAATGACTATAAAAAAATAAATGCTCGAAACTCTAAGTTTGAAATTATCGCAGCTTATGATGGACTGAAGATAATCAGTTAATAATTTAAAAGAAAGCAAAATAAATATGGGAAAAACTACTCCCGAAAATAATACTTCAACCAAAAACCAATTTGGAACCTTTACCGGAGTCTTTACGCCAAGTATCTTGACCATTCTTGGGGTAATTATGTTTATGCGAGCCCCCTTTGTTATTGGCGAAGCAGGGGTGTTTGGCGCATTATTAATTCTTGTTGTTGCCAAAACTATTACTGTCCTCACTTCCTTTTCAATAAGTGCAATTAGCACGAATATGAATGTTAGAGGAGGAGGAGCATATTACCTGATTAGTAGAGTGCTAGGTCCTGCATTTGGTGGAAGTATTGGGCTTGCCCTATTTTTTGCAATCGCCCTTTCCGTCCCATTTTATATCCTTGGTTTTACCGAGGCACTTTGTATATCTTACCCATCGTTAAATGAGCACTTCTTACAAATCACAATTACAACCGCAATAATTTTCTTTGTAGTATCATATATTGGTGCAGGCTGGGCATTAAAGGTTCAACTTTTCATCTTACTTTCTTTGATTTTTTCCATCGTTGTTTTTTTAGGTGGAGCTTTAGAATTATTTAGTTTTGATACCTTACGAACAAATTGGCAAAGTGAATACACAACAATGGATGCTAATATTAAGTATTCATTTTGGATTGTCTTTGCAATATATTTCCCTGCTGTAACCGGAATTGGAGCGGGGCTTAATATGTCTGGAGATTTAAAAGAACCGGCGTTAAGTATTCCACGAGGAACGTTGTGGGCAGTGTTAGTAGGGTTTGCTGTCTATCTGCTACAAACAATAATCTGCGGAGGGGCATTTGCTCGTGCTGACTTGATAAACACGCCATACGATATATTAAAAGATAATGCATTGTTTGGACTTACTTTTGTTGTTGCCGGTGGAGTTTTTTCAGCAACTTTGTCGAGTGCCTTAGGTAGTTATCTCGGTGCGCCAAGAGTTTTACAGGCAGTATCACGAGATCCAATTATGATGTTTTTAAAACCTTTTGCAAAAGGTAGTGACAAAGGAGATGAGCCAAGGCGAGCATTAATATTCACCCTTTTTATTACTATTGGGGTTTTAGTCTGGGCGGGAAATGAATCCGGTGGTGCTTCATTAAATGCGGTAGCATCTATAATTACAATGTTTTTTCTTTACACCTACGGGATGATTAATCTGGCGGCTTTTATTGAAGCAATTGGAAAGAACCCATCGTTCCGACCTAAGTTTAAATTTTTTCATTGGATTGTTGCCCTTCTTGGTGCAGTTGGCTGTATTGGAGTTTCTTTTTTAATCAATCCTCTAGCAGCAACCATTGCCATTCTAATTTTAATTGCCCTTTACTGGTATATTAGGGCAGGACACCTTAGTCATGCCTTTGGCGATGCAAGGCGTGGATTTGTTTATTCAAAACTTAGAAATAATTTGCTATGGCTAAATTCTACCGAAGAAGATAGCAGAAACTGGCGCCCAACCATTCTTATTTTGAGCAATGATTCTGAAAGCAGAGAGATTTTACTTACATATTCAGATTGGCTGGAGTCAGGAAGAGGGCTGGTTATTCTTACTCAAGTTTTGATTGGAAAATTTGCAGAACTTGCTCCGAGAATTCCAATTGCCGAGAAAAAGATTAAGGAATTATTTAAGGAAAAAGATATTTGTGCATTCCCAATGGTTGCCGTATCTGAGAATTTAGAAACCGGAACAGAGATGATTTTGCAAACAGCCTCTATTGGTTCAATAAAACCTAATTTGGTGGTATTACGATGGCTGAGTGAAGAAGAGGATGTTGGAAAATTTATCAATCAATTGCAAATGGCAAAAACCCTTGGTATGGGATTGGTATTGATTAATGCCAATGAATTACCAACACCTGCGGAAAAGGCAAAAAAACGAATAGACCTCTGGTGGCGTGGACAAAAAAATGGCGATATAATGATAATCCTTGCATGGCTTTTAGTGCAAAATGATGGCTGGGAAAATACTACAATCAGGGTTCTTAGGATTGTCGATAACGATGCAGGTAAATCTCCGGCAGCAAAAGCACTAAGTGAACTAATTTCATCAGCTAGGGTTCAAGCAAATGTGGAAGTGATTGTCAGCACAGATGCATTTTCACAAATCCTCAAAAAAGTATCATCAGATGCAGATTGTGTTTTCATGGGATTTAATCCCCCCAAGACAGAAGGTGCATATGCATGGAAAATGCTATACAGCTCATTCATCAATAATATGCCTCCAACAATCCTAGTAAATTCTGCCGGTAGTGAAGATATGTTTGCATAAATCTAAATTCCGCCGTTAATACGGAACTTGGGCTTAATTTCTTTTACGGTGTTTTATCTTCCGGAAAATATTTATCAAGTAATTGCTTGTGCTTGATGATTAAATTATTATTGGATGAAAGTTTTTTTGTTATTACTTCTGGCTGGCTGATAGTTGATTGGTACACAAGTAGGATACCGGCAACAATTATACATATTCCAATAAGTTTAACTCTCCTGCAATGTTGGTGATGCGTAACCCTAATGTAAGGATTACCTTCTGCTCTATAAAGGAAATCAACTCTTTCGGCAATACTTTTATGATGCCAGCTTTTTACATCTCTTATGCCACCATTTAAAAAACCAATTTTTTCCAAACTATTTGCAAGTGGCTCTGCTCTATCCATAATCTCCATACCAAAAAGATCTGCTTGTCTTTCAAAACGCCTTGAGACAAAACCAAAAACTATGCGAATATATCCGGCGAGAATAATGCAAACTGAAATCGCAAGCAAATGAATATCAAAAATAGTATTCTCCAAAACAAAAGTAGCAATTGAAATAAATCCACTGGTGAAGATTAAATACCAAATCAAATGACGATGTTTAACATGCCCCAACTCATGCCCGACAACCCCGCAGATTTCACTTTCAGTAAGAGAAGCAAGCAAACCTTCAGATAACAACAAAAAACGAAACGGTTTAATAAATCCAATTACGGCTCCATTTATAAATCCCAAACCACCCAGTTTCCAAACATAAATTTGACTGAACCCTACCCCAGCTTTTCTTTCCAAGGATTTAATCTTCTCTCTTAATGGTGAATCTTCTAATTTTTTACACTGCCAAATTTTTACCAAGATTAGTGGAAAAAAAACAAGAACCGGTATCAACATAAATATCGAAACAATCAACCCAAAGAAAGGTATTGATAAAAAATAATTGCAAACTTCTGCCTTAGAAGCTATTCCTGCGCTTTCAATTAAATATAAAGCCACTGACACAAAATCGTAAATAACCCACATACAAAACCATGGTATTATAATAAATAGAGTAGTTCTGACTTTAAAGAAGACGTATTCCTTTGCCTTCCATTTTCCCGGGGAGATAATATTTTCCAACCGTAAAAAGGAAAATCTTGAAATGAAAAACAGAATAATATATGGCGAAAAATCAATAAAAGCCTTTGCTAATTCACTACCTTCAACCCCAACCATTTTTGGGATTGTTCCTGGCCACGATGCAGATTCTATAATCACGATATAAACCATAACTAAAACCGCACGGAAGAATAAATCTGTTTGTTTTACAAAGTCCCTTGTATTTGTGGTAATTCTGCCATTACAAGTTATGCTTTTAGAAATTAACTGAGTGGCTATTTCTATGGTGGTCAAGCATAATACTAAAATGGCTACTGTCCATAGCAATATTTCACCATTTGATAGAGACGTAATTTGTTCACGATTTTCATCTATTAAGGTATGATAAATAACGGCAACAATAACATCGATTGGGAATAACATAAAAGATTAAGCCTACATCATTCCATCAATAGTTTCTTTATTTTTTTCGTTATCCTTGTTCTCTTCATCACTCTTTAATTCTTTTTGGGTATTTTTATTTTGTTGATCTTTTCCCTTTAATTTTTCATCTTGACCTTGAAGAATCTTTGCAAGCTTAGAAGCGGCATCAAGCTGTTTTTGTAATGCTCCAATTGCTGTTTGTTGGGCTTCAATTTGTAATTGTAATTGCTGATTTGCCTTTACCTCGCGATTTTTTAATTTATCAATCTTCTTTTTTTCCAATCTTAATTTATCTAACTCTAAAGTAAGGTTGTTGATTTCATCTGTAACAGAAGCTACTTTATCCTTTGCTGATTCTAATTCCTTTAATTTTTTATCTTTACTGTCTAATTCCGCCATTGTTTCTTTAAGGGTCAAACTCATGGCTTTTAATTTTTCTTCAATTTTATTTTTTTCTGTCTCTTTTTCCCTATTTCTTTTCAGCTGATTGACCAGACTAGAAAGAGTACTTTCTACCCTAACATAAGTTTCCTCATCTTCCCGTTTTATTGATTTGTTTACTTTATCAGCCAAAATTTTATTTTTTTGTTTTTCCATTTTATCCAATTGGAACAAAAGCCCAAAAATAAAAACTGTCAAAATAACAACTATCAACCAAAATACATTAGTCGGCACGGTGGAGCGTGCTAACGCTCGCGCCATTGGCTTTTGGCTTTCATTAATTGCCTTTGCCATAAAATTGGCTGCATCTTCCGGATTCCAAGTAGCTACCGCACGAGTCCTGTTACTGTGCAACTCCGCATTGATTGATTCCGCTTCATCAAAAGGAACCTGCTCAATATCTTCTGTTATTTTTTTGTTTTGATTTTGTTCATTACTTTCAGGCATAATATTTTCTCCATTTTTCTTTATTTTAATAATGTCAAAGAGTTACGTCAAGGGCAATTGCCAAAGTGCCTCTGCAATATCTTTGTTGTTATGAAAACTGCTTTAACTCTAATTTTTCAATTGCTACGGAATTTAGATTCATTGTTAACGCCTTCTATCGTTGACTTGCTTTTTTAAATTCTTTAATCCTCGCAAGACTTTGTGCTTAAACCCTTCATTGACACTGAGCCCACGATTTTCAATTTCAATAATATCCTGCCATGCCTTTTTAGGCTCATCGATACAGTACCAACTAATTGCCCGATCTAACAGTGCTTTATTATGGTTTATATCAAGCTCAAGAGCCTTATTGAATCTATAAATTGCCTGTTTGTACTTTCCTTGCTTTAAAAACATACTGCCAATTTCATAATGTGCCCTCGGTAAAATAGGTGTAAGTCGCAAAACTTCCTGATATTCCATAATTGCGTCATTGTATTTTTTTCTTTGTCGGTAAATATCACCAATATTGGCATGAATACTAGAAAGAATTTTTTTATTGTCAATCCCCTGTCCTTCAGCAATCTTCTGTGCTTGTTTAAGGGTAACCAGTGCGGCTCCAAATTTACCCATCATATAATAAGTTCTGCCAAGATTATTGACAGCATCAACATAATCAGGAATTACCTCAATTGCCTTTTTAAATCTCACTACTGCCTTATCAAACCGTCTTTTTTGAAATTCCGAAAGCCCAACTTCGTTGTTCATTTTTGCCATATTTGCAATATTTTCTTCTTTTTTGCTAAGTTTTTTGCCAAGCATTTTCTTTTCATAAATACCCTTACCTCCGAAGCCTTTATAGGTTGAAACAGAGCCAGAATCACACCCCTGCAATAAAATGGCAACTACAAATAGAATTGAAATAGATATAAACATCTCATATTTAGTCTTTTTCATTTTAAACTCCTTTTATTATTAAATATCATGATTTAATTTATTTAATCGTCAAATATCCGAAATTAGTTGAATCTCTTTTTTGAAAAATAAAGAATGAAAAACTTACCTTAGTCCTATTCTTATTTGCTTGCAACTTTAATCTCTGGGATTAGAATGATAGAGAAGTCTAAACCATTAAACTTGAATTCCCCTATTCGGAAATAATATGAATGAAATCTTAAAAGAAAATAATTGCAAATTAGAACAAACCTTGACGCAAATTGAAAGACAATTTGGCAAAGGAACAATAATGCAGTTAGGTAGTGATTTTCATTTGGATTGCAAATCAATCTCTACCGGTTCTCTTTCCTTAGATATAGCAACAGGGGTTAGTGGTGTTCCCAAAGGAAGAATTGTTGAAATCTATGGTCCAGAGAGTTCAGGCAAGACTACGGTTGCTCTTCATATTGTAGCAAATGTCCAAAAAAACGGTGGGACGGCAGCCTTTATTGATGCCGAACATGCTCTTGACCCACATTATGCCAAAAAAATAGGAATAAATCTCGATACTCTAATCATCAGTCAACCGAACTGTGGTGAGGGGGCACTTGAAATTTGCGACTTGCTGGTTAGAAGTAATGCCGTTGACCTCATTGTGATTGATTCTGTAGCAGCACTTGTGCCGAGGGCTGAAATTGAAGGTGAAATGGGCGATTCTCATATGGGGCTTCAGGCAAGATTGATGAGCCAAGCGATGCGAAAACTCACAAGTATTATTAAAAAAACTAATTGCTGTGTGATTTTTATAAATCAAATCAGGATGAAGATTGGTGTAATGTTTGGCAATCCGGAGACAACAACTGGTGGTAATGCCTTGAAGTTTTACAGTTCGCTTAGGTTTGATATTCGTCGAATTGGTGCGATTAAAGATGGGGAAGAGATTATTGGCAATCGAACAAGGGTAAAGATTGTCAAAAACAAGGTCGCCCCTCCTTTCAGGATTGCGGAGTTTGATATAATGTATAATAAAGGGATTTCCAAAGAAGGAGATATTATTGATCTTGGAGTAAAGCTTGATATTATAGAAAAAAACGGTTCTTGGTTTTTCTTTGGGAAAATCAAACTTGGACAAGGGAGAGAAAATGCTAAAAAATTTATCGGTGAAGAAACTGCCTTAAAAAAAGAAATAACCAATATAATACTTGAGAAAGTTGGCATTAACGCCAAAATTAATAATTATTGATTTAATTAAAAATTACAACCAAAAGGATTTCAACAATGAAATTATCTACTCGACGAAAATGGCAAATTGGACTTATTTCTATATTTGCAATATTTGCATTAACTCTTATGTATATGGTCAGAGATGTATTAAATCCGTTTCTCTTAGGATTAGTTCTTGCCTATATCTTAAATCCTATAGTTACCTGGATGGAAAAAAAAGGTGCTCCGAGAAAATCCGCAGTAATTCTTATTCTCTCTTTAATTACAGTAGTTATTATCGCAGGAAGTGTAATCATCACGCCAATGATTGCCCAAGAAACCAAATCTTGGTATATAGCTTGTGTTGGCGAGCCATTTGTCGATACAAATAAAAATGAGAAGTTTGATAAGCTTGAAGAATGGACAGATATCAACAAAAATGGAAAATTTGACAAGGGATATATCGCTAAATTACGGGATAAGTTTTTGAAATACAAAAATGAAAATAAGAATGACGAAAATACCACCGACAAAATGTTGGTAGATACCACCAATAGTAAAGAAACCGATAAAGGGTATATTGCCAAATTAAAAGGTAAGCTTTTGGGAGACAAAGATACGGACAAAAATTTAAACAATAAGAATCCATCAAGAAGTAGTTCAAATTCATTTATCACAAAAATTATATCTGAAGAGCAATATAATCAACTTATAAAAAACATAGCAGAGGGGATGAAGAACAACCTAAACTCAATAATCTCAAATGTTCAAAAATTTACCGGAACTGCATTAAATAAGAGTATTCAAGCTGCCGGCTGGATTTGGCAATTAATATTTATATTAGCATTAACCCCCATCTATATGGGTTTTTTACTTTATGGTATGGATAGAGGTTGGAATAAATTTATAAAATATGTGCCGGCAACAATAAAACCAAAATTTGTAGAAATCATGCAAAAAATAAATATTGTAATCGGAGCATTTTTCAGAGGACGATTGCTGGTTTGTTTGTCCATCGGGATTTTTACCGCAATTGGCTTTGCGATTCTTAAGGTAAAATTCGGAATAATTATAGGTTTAATAATTGGCGTTGCCAGTTTTATTCCATTTGTCAACATTATACCATTTATCATAATTCTTCTTATCTCATGGATAGACAATACTTCGCTTGGTGGGTTTGTTGCAATTTTTGTGGTTTATGGGATTGGGCAAGCAATTGATCCATTATTGATGACCTTGGTTATGGGCAAAGAACTTGAACTTCACCCCGTAACGATTCTTTTGTCGATGTTTATCTGTGCTTCACTTTTAGGATTTTTCGGAATGCTCTTAGCTGTGCCAATTGTTGCTATTTGCAAAATTTTATTTGTAGAATTTGTTCTGCCTCACTTAAAAGAGATGTCTGAAGAATCAACTACTTGACAATGGCATCACTCTCAACCTCAAATCATCAGTCGTCGTTTTATCAAAACAACAGGCATCTTCTGTCATTTCTCGTAGCCATCATATTGCACCTCTTATATTTTATTGCACCATATTTATTAAAATTAATTCAATTACTACTTTTGGCAACTCTCGGATTTAATCTACTCCCTCAGCCAAAGATTAAGATACTCAAAAAGAAACCTAAAGAAATGCAATTTATGGTTATCGAAGATTCTCCATCAGAGAAGGTGAAAGATGCCAACAAGGTAAGTATGGTTTCTCAAAACGCAAAAGGAAAGATTACACCAAAACTCAAAAAAAGTAATGTCCCACCAGCAATTAGTAAGGCAAAATACGCTCCTTCAAAAATTGGCAAACAACTATCCATTATTCGTCCGGCATTAAATGTTAAACCACAAAAACAAACTACAAGCAAGAACGAGAATACAAAAAAACCGGAAAAAGAAATTGAAAAGATAGCGAAGGCTATCAGAATAAAAAAAGAAAAAATGCCAACCCTTAACAAACAGGAACAAAAGATAAACAAAAACGCCATAGAGAAAGTTCGTGAATCAGTTATTGATGACAAGATAGTTCAAATTTCTCCCCCGAAAAAAGCAATTAGCAAATTTAAGCAAAAAAAACCAACAAAGAAAAAAAGAAAATATGTGTTTCAAAAAATTGGTGGTAAAAAAAGTCCACAAGGCGGAGCTCCTGAAAAAAGTCAAGAAACATCCGCAATGGTTGAAGGTATAATGGCATACCGAACTTTGAGCATTAGATACCCGAAATACATCAAAGAAGTATTTAGAAAGGTAAGAGAAAATTTTCAAATTATTGCGTCAATGAGTCTTAGTAGTTACAAAACAGGTGAGGTTGCCGTCGCCTTTGGAATTGCTGAAGATGGAACAATTTCTTACACTAAAACAGTTGTCTTAGAAAAAGGAATGATTAGCGAAAAGTTGATGTTAGAAAAAGCAATCAAAGGAGCTGCCCCATTTCCACCATTTACCGAAGCGATGAAAAAAGACAAAGCAATCTTTCAAAGACTTGGGTTTAGAGTTTACTTTTCACCACGGTAATGATTAACATAGATTTCAGAGTTCAAATTTTAGATTTTAGATTTCAAATTTCAAATTTCAAATTTCAGATTTCAGATTTCAGATTTCAGATTTAAAATAAAGATGATTTTAGGTTTTTTATGCTCCCTGTCTTAGCAACTCTGCATGAACCTTTAAGCGAATCGTTCTCATATCTAACATTCCAACAGGTTTGTTTTTATTTTCATTATCTACCACCGGCATTTGATCTATATTTAGTCGATACATTTTTTTATAGATGGCATCAAGATTTATATCTGAAGTTGTTGAATCTTTCATCTCCTGCATTATATCCGCAACCAACATCCATTGCCAATTATCTCTTTCCGACAAAATGTCTTTGAGATTATCAAAATTTAAGATTCCGGCTATATTGTTCTCTCTATCTACTACCGGTATGATTAATACATTATTTTCAGTAAAATAATTTACAGCCTCAGTAATTGACGCTCCGTCAGAGATGGTAATAAGTTCATCATCAATAACATTTTCTACAGTCATTGACGCTCTTACATCTTCTTCTGTAATGTCTCGCCCCGCTTCTTTTGAGAGCTTAACCGCTAGTTTTACCATTGCCGGTCCAAGTACCTGAACAACCAAGGTGGTGGTGGTCACCACAAAAATAATCATATCGCCGAGTGACATCCCATCAACAACCATTATCCCTGATAGTCGTTCTGCCGCCATTATGGATAAACCAATTGCAACTCCGCCTTGAGCAAATAATCCTAATCCAAGGTATTTTCTAACGACTGGTGGGCTATTAGTTATTTTGGCACCAAAGTATGCCCCGAAAAACTTTCCGGCACTTCGACAAATTACATAAGCAATAATGATTCCCCAAAGCCAACTTGGCATAACGCCAAAGGTTAAGCGAGCACCAACCAAAACAAAAAACATAACGTAGATTGGAATGGAAAAGGTTCTCATTAATTTGAATAAATCTTTACTCCTACGAGGAGAAAAGTTTATTAAGACGAATCCCATCATCATTGTTGCTAAGATTATATCCATTCCGTAAAATGCCGAAGCACTAATAACCATCATGATTAAACCAATAGAAATCGCAACCGCTTTTTCTGCTTGCACTAACCATTTAAAAATCAAAACCAAGATGAGAGCAACAATCGCTCCCAAAATCAAGGCTCCACCTAACTCAATACTTATACGAACAATAGAATCTTTTATTGAGCCAGAGTCGGATGTTAGCAGTTCTGCAACTCCGCTACCTAGTCCATAAAGAGTCATAGCCAGAGCGTCATCAAGGGCAACAATCGCAATAATTGCCGTAGTCATTACGCCCTTAGAACGGTATTCCCAAATAACATCAATCGTTGATGCGGGGTCGGTTGCCGATGCTATAGAGCCAAGCACTACTGCCCCTGCTAATGATGCCGCAGTGTTATGTGTTACAAAATTGATGATTATAAATGATGTTACCCCTACTAACAAACACGACAGTAAACCTTCTGCGAATAAAATTGCTGCAAATTGTCTTCCGTATTTTTTAAAGGTTTCAATTTCAAGTTCTCCTCCAACCAAAAAACCAATAATTCCGAGTGCAAACAAATTAAAAGTTTTTAATTCTGCGATATCGTTGGCATTAATAATCCCAAAACCAGCTTGACCAATTATCAAGCCAATCGCAATATACCCAACTACTTGCGGAAAACGTATTTTTTGAAAAAACCATGCTCCAGCCATTCCGCCAAATATACCAAGACCAAGCAAAAATAAAATGCTATCCTTTAATGAATCCATCTTAATTTGCCCCTGTTAATGCTTGATAAAATTCTTTATTATCCGAACTTTGAATTAAAATCTCTCTAAACTCTTTAACCTTTAGTCGGTTGCTTATTTGTGATAACAATTTTATGTGTTCACTATGTTGACCTTGTTGAGCAACAATCATAAAAATTATTTTTACCGGTTCATTATCTAAACTTTCATAATCTACAACACCTTCTTTTACCAGAGCAGCGGCAATAATTATCTCCTGAACAGAATTAAGCCGAACATGAGGGATTCCAATACCCATTCCAATTCCGGTGCTAAGCAACTGTTCTCGATAAAATATTCCTTTTCTTAATTCTTCCGTTGATTTAACGGCAGAGGTATCTCCAAGAATATCAATTAATTTATTAAACACTTCTTCTTTATTGGCTTTCTCTAAAACAATAACTCGTTCAGCCGATAATTTATTATTAAGTGACAATGGAACAAAGTCGCCTTTTTGATGATTACTTGCAGCTAATCTTTTATCAACCCATGCTTCAATTTCTGAACCTTTAAAACGCCAAGAAGTGCCAAGTTTACCACAAGGGATTTCCCCTTTATTTGCCCAATCATAAATTGTTCTTTCCGAAACCCTTAAATAGTCAGCAACCTCTTCGATCGTCATTATGGCTGGTAAATTCATTGATAAGTCTCCATTTTGTTGAAAATTTGTAAATATAAAACGAAAACACTTGAATATTTCGCAGGTAACAATAACCATAATCATCGTGGCAGAAAGTCAACTATTTTTGATAATATTTTTAAAAAATGAATTAGCAATGAACTAAAAGGTTAAATAATTTAAAACATCCAAACCCGACAACTCAATCTACAACTCAATCTACAACTCAATCTACAACTCGATACCTGAACTTACCTAAGGCAAGAAGTTCTTCTTAAATTTCTTGTGCCGACGCGTTAGCCCGGCTAAGCTAACTCTACTCCCTTACTTATCTTGACGAACAATTGATTTAATATTGTTATACAACTCTTCTGGGTTTTTTGATTTCAACAATTCACTTCTTACTGTTTCGTCAGACAATAATTTACTTATATTTGAAAGGACTTTAAGGTGAGGACCACTTTCATTTTTTGGAGATAAAATCAACACCAAAAAATTGACCGGCTTGCCATCAATTGATTCAAAATCAATACCCTGTGGTACAAGTGCAAGCAACACTACAATCTTAAATACATATTCCGTTCTTGCGTGAGGTATTGCAACACCTCCACCAAGTCCGGTGCTCATTTTCTTTTCCCTGTTGATAACATCTTCTAAAATAAGCTCAAATTTATCAGAGGGTATTGCCCCAACCTCAACCACTTGTTGAACAAGCTCTCTAATGATATCAGTTTTAGATTTTGATGAAACATTAACCAGCATTCTATATGGAGAAAGATACTTCATAATATCAAATGATATTTTTTCTGTAGAATTAAGTTTATCATCATTTTTCATTAATTCATTTATCTTTTTTGGATTGGTAATTGATTTTATAGACTCAACCGCTTCATCAAGCTCTAAGAGTGCCTCATATAAAACAGTTTTGAAGTATGATAAATCTTTTGGTTCTGTGGTTAATAAAACAACCCCTCTTTCTTGAATTACATGAAACATTGTTTTTCTGCTCTTTAATAAATAATCTACTCCATCGGTAGTGATTTTTTCTTTGATAAAAAATCCTTCTTCATCAAAAAAATCATGAAGGGCTTTCATTATCAGTTGGGCAAGTCCTAAATTGTTAAAATCAAACTTCTCGCTAACTCCCTCCTTGTCATCAAAATAAGAATTTTCAGGGTGAACCCCTAATTTGTTCATTAATGCTTTAATGGTTGTGCCTTGAAAGAGAAGAGTGAAAAGAATAAATCCAAAGGTGAAGTGAATAATCAATTCTCTTTGTGGAAGGCTTTCAGGAATTGCCAACACCAGTGCCACCGGCACAGCCCCCCTTAAACCTCCCCAGAAAAGGATGGCTTGATAGGCGGACGAGATGTGGTTATTTTCTTTGACAAATTTATTGTATAATGGAATGAGAACATAAATTGCAAATACTCTTGCAACAATAACTATTGGTATTACATAACCCATCATAGTTATTACTTCTTTCATATTTTTTGTGTTTCTAAAAATATTAACTTCTGTCACCCCTAATAATAAAAATACCAAACTATTTGCAACAAATGAGAAATAATCCCAAAAGTGTTCTAAGGTTTCAACATTAGATGGTTTAATAGTTTTTTCAGAACGAACTGTAACTATAATTCCAGCCACCAAAGTGGACATAACGCCAGAAAAATGAAAAATATAATCTGATACAACAAATGAGACATAAGCAATAATCAAACTTACCGTAATTTGTAGCAATAAATTATTACGCCCCAAACCGCTAACAAAAGACCCAATTATCCCAATAATAGCACCAACAAGAACACCTCCAAGTAATACAGAGAAAAAACTCATTACTGCTCCGGCGATACTTACACCTCCTGCACTCTCTCCCGTGGCAATGCCAACAACTATGGTAAAGAGAACAATTGCCGTAGCATCATTAAAAATACTCTCTCCGTCAATCAAAGTGGTCAATCGCCTAGGTGCGCCAACTTCATTAAATAACGCAATAACGGCAACCGGATCTGTTGCGGAAATCAAAGCACCAAAAACAAGTGCATTTATCAAGGTTAAGTCGGTTATGTATGAAACGCCATATCCAATAGTCAGTGCAGAAATAAATAATCCAAATACTGCCAATAACAAAATAGGAACAATATTCTTCCATAGTAAATTAGCATTAATATTCACAGCCGCATCATAGATAAGGATTGGTAGGATTATGTATAAAATCATCCCAGGGGACAATTCAACATTACGAAACATCGCTAACGAATCATAGTATAGTGAAAATACACCCAGAATCCCACCAACTAACACTAAGCCAATGGTGTATGGAAAACTAATTTTAGACAAAATCATTGACGAGAAAACTGCTATTGATAGAAATGAAACAATCAAAAGAACGGTATTTGCAATTTGGGCTTCCATTTATGTTCTCCAGGGTAAATATAAATAATTAAGTAGGCAAACAAGCAATAATGCTTAATTTTAGAAAAATCACGTTTCCCGGTAGGGATAATAACTCAAAACATAATCCATCTAAAATTCATAATAACACTTTAACAATAAATTATTAAATTTAAAGCATTATATTGTAAAACATAAGAAAATAATGCAATTTAATGCAATATATCGCAAGTGGATTATTTTAATAATCTAAATTTTTAAAATTTGAAATTACCCCCGACAGGCAACACAAATAAATAATAAGATAATCTTACTCTAACAAAACGCGGGATATAAAAATTATTTGTATATCCCGCGTCATTATTGTCATTGGCGGATTCATAACTTGTGCAAGAATTATATAATATAAAATTCTTAGCTTTAATCTAAACAAGTTGACACAACAGCCATAAAAATATTAAATCTTAATAGTTTGTAAAACATATTGCTTAAATCTACTCGTAAAGAAGAAAATGAAAATACTTTCAATCATAAGCTCAAACCTTCATTCCGGTCCGGGGGTTCCGGCTTTACAACATTTACAATTGTTAAAATCTGCCGGACATGACGTTTTGATGGTGTGTCTTAGTGGGAAAAATTTAGCATCTAAGGCAAGAGAACAAAAAATAAATATCAATACTTCCTTGCACCTTCCACGCGATGGCAAATTTTGGAAGTTGTGGCAAGACAAATCGCTTCTTAAAAAAATAACTGATGATTTTTTACCAGATATTATTTTTGTTCATAAAACGATTGAAACCATTCTTTGCGGTATGGTGTTTGGCAATAAACAAGTCCCGGTTATAAGATTTTGGCATGATGGTCATGGCAAGTTGCCATCTTTTTCTGAAAACTTCTTGCACAAGCATTTTCATATTCCTGTTGTTGCAACCTCATTGACAGGAAGAAGACTAACTAAACATTTATCATTATTGCCAGATGATTCACCGCTACAACTGAGAGGAGCAATTAATCCTAATCTTTTCACTCCGAGTGATAAAACTTTCTTTTTTCAACAAAAGTTTAATTTGCCAAAAGATGCGATTGTTGTTGGGACTGTTAGTCGACTAAAACCTGATCGCGAATTACCACAATTCCTTTTAGCATTCGCAGATGCATATACATCGTTAAGAGATAAACGTCTTTATTCTGTAATTGTTGGTAAGGGCGAAATGGAGAGCAAATTAAAAGATTATGCGAAGAAATTAAATATTGCCGAGCGAGTATTTATCTTTAATCCCAAAGATGAATTTATTGAGGCTCTTTCAAATATTGATATTTGTGTATTTATTAAACCTGGTTCTGACGGAACATGTCGAACAGTTATCGAGGCAATGGCATGTGGAATACCAACTATCACCTCTATGAATGGCTCTCTTGCAGATTTCGCAGAAGATTTAAATGATAAAGGCGGGGCAACAGTAGCCAGCAATAATGAGCTGTCATCAGAAATAATAAGATTGGCAAAAGATTTTGAATTAAGAAAATTATATAAACATAATAACAGAAAAACTGTTATTGAAAAATTTACAGATAAAAAATTGCAAAAAACACTAGATTCTTTAGTCTTAGAAGCAGTTAGCAAAAAAATGGAGTCTTCAAAATAATGAAAAAGAAAATAGGATTAAAAGATATAGCAGGTTTTAAAATATCTGCAGTTAAGGCTGGGATTAAGGCATCGGGTAGTCCTGATTTAGGATTAATTGTGGCTGATGATATGGCAGTAGGTAGTGCTGTTTTTACTCAAAATAAAGTTTGTGCAGCCCCTGTTAAACTTAGCAAGGCTAATCTCAAAAAGAATAAAGGGTATATTAAAGCTGTTGTCGTAAATGCCGGAAATGCAAATGCTTGCACCGGAACACTTGGAATCAAGAACGCCAAGGCTTGTGCTACGCTTGTCGCTCAAAAATTTTCAACAAAAATGGAATCAATTCTTCTTTGCTCGACCGGCATTATCGGCGAACATCTACCGATGAAAAAAATTACTGATGGGATTACTAAAAGCTGTCTGTTGATTAATAATAACAAAACAGACGCAATCTTTTCAAAAGCAATAATGACAACCGATACCGTCAATAAAGAATTAGGAACAACGGTAAATATAGGCAGAAAAAAAATTATGATAGCCGGTGCCGCAAAAGGTGTTGGAATGATTGCACCAAATATGGCAACGATGCTGGGATTTCTTTTAAGTGATATTGCAATTGCCCCAAAAGTGCTGAATACTATTCTAAAAGAGGTTGTTGATGATACCTTTAATTGTGTAACTGTTGACGGAGATACCTCTACTAATGATACTTGCATTGCCTTAACAAGCGGTAGTGCCGGTAATAAAATAATAACTTCTACAAAATCAGAAGAAGCACAAAAATTCAAATCTGCCCTTCGTGAAGTTTCGTATGAATTGGCAAAAAAAATAGCTCGTGACGGAGAAGGAGCAACTACCTTAATTAGAGTTTTGGTGAAAAATGCAGGTAGTAGAAAAGGTGCGTATTTGATTGGTAAATCTATCGCAGAAAGCCCTTTGGTTAAGACCGCAATTGCCGGAAATGATCCAAACTGGGGAAGAATGATGATGGCTGCCGGGAAAAGTGGGGTAAATTTTAATGAATCAAAGGTGTCGATAAGTATTTCCGGAATTAAACTTTTTGCCAAAGGGGCACCGCTTAAATTTTCTCATTCAAAAGCGGTTAAGGCATTGAAAAAGAAAGAAGTAACTATTGATATTGATTTGGGCAAAAAAAATAGTGGTATTGAAATTCTCACCTGTGATCTTACTCATGGATATATAGAAATTAATGCTGATTATCACACATAAGGAGATATTATGAACAAAATATTGATTGCCGACGATGAAAATAAGATTAGAAATATAATTGTTAATATTTTTGATAATTGTCATGTTACCGGGGTCGGCAGTTGGTTTGAAAGTATCAAGCTGTTAGAGGAGGGTGAGAAGTTTGATTTAATTATTACCGATATAATCATGCCCGGGTATAAAGAAATTGCTCAGTATGATATTGTTGATGCAATAAGAAAATATGAAGCTCCAGTGATTTTTATTTCCGGATATGATGAAAAAGCATTAAAGAACCTTCCTGAAAACATGAAATTTGTCAAAAAACCTTTTAGTATGAGATTGATAAAAGCGTATGGAGAAAGGTTGATGGCAAGTAGCCAATCTCAAACTTAAATTTCAATTGTGAGATTTAGGTTCAAGATGAAACCTCTAAATTTAAATCTTGTAGCATTTGATAATCATCTTTTGCATTTCTACCGGAAACTGTTAGATAGTTGCCAATCATCATTCCATTAGCCCCTGCTCGAAAAAGATGACTTTGAAGATCACGCAGACCATATTCTCTACCTCCGCAAATTCTAATATGGGCATCAGGCAAATAGATTCTAAAAATTGCAATTGTTCTTAAAATATCTTGCGGGAGTATTTTTTTTGCATTGCTTAAGGGTGTGCCTTCAATTGGATTTAAAAAATTAAGAGGGATGCTCTTTATCTCTAATTGTTGACACGCTAAAGCCAAATCAATCCTATCTTGCCATGATTCACCAAGCCCAAAAAGCCCACCTGAACAAATCGATAGACCTGATTTTTTTTGCACTTTCTATAGTTTTAAATCTTTCTTGCCAAGTATGGGTCGTGCAGATTTTAGGAAAGAAATTTTCAGAGGTTTCTAAATTGTGATGATAAAGCGACAATCCTGCATTTTTTAGATGTAAAAAATCTTTCTGTTCAAGCATGCCAAGTGAGGCACTGCAACGATATTTCATTTCGCCAACAATATATTTCACCGCTTCAACTACCTCAGCAAGTTCTTCTTCTCTCACTGTATCACCACTTGTTACTATGCCAAAGCAATGTGCACCACTTTTTTGTGCTTGCTTTGCTTTGGCAATAAGTTCTTCTTTTTTTAATAATGGATATTCCTTAACACTTGTAGCGTGGTGAGAGCTTTGTGCACAAAAAGAACAGTTCTCGCTACATTTCCCCGATTTGGCATTGACAATGGCACAAAGGCTAACTTTATTTTCAAAAAAAGTATGTCTTACTTTATTAGCACAGAACATAAGTTCTTCAATATTGCAATTAATAAGCAAATCAGAATCTTCTTTTTTTGCACCTATCTTACAGATTGCTTGTTGAGTAATTTTTATCAAATGTTGATTAAGCATTAATTTTTCCTACATTAATTTTTACAAGAATGACAAGATATTAATCAAATAAGATATATCTTACAAGTAAGAAACAATGGAAATATCTTTTGCAATAGCTACAATAGAGAAATTAGTCAATTTGTTAGAGGCAATAAAAATGGATATAAATCAAGTAATTTCCAAATATCATGGTATTCAAGAATATATTAAAAAACAAGATGAAGCTGGCAGAATTATTGTTAAAAACAGTGGATTTGTTGAACATTTGCCTGAAGATAATTCAGGCAATTTTGTGGTGGTTGGATTTTCCGGCAGGGCAGCAACCCCATCATTACCGGAGGGAGGAATCCATATGGCGGTAGCCGATGCCTCTCGAAACGGTTGTTCTGCAGTTATTGTTTCTGCCCATAACAAATCACGGGAGGAGGTTTTGCCGTGGCTGGAAGACAAGCAAGACAAAAGATTAATAATTATGGGGCATAGCCATGGTGGAGATCATGCTTCCTTGTGTGCTGCTGAATATTTCAAAAAGACTGGCAGGCAGGTGCATATCCTGATAACTATTGATCCCTTAAACAGTCCATGGCCTTTTCCTTTAAGTCATATTGCCCTACCGCAATCTGTCGAAATTCATAAAAACTATTTTCAAAGATATTGGTTTCCCTTTCGTCCGTGGTATGGAGGTAATATTCCGGAAGCGTCAACTAATGAAAATGTTACGACGTGGAATGCATGGACCAGAGGTTTTGACATTGCATCTGCAAAGGCAGGAACGTCTCAGCCTCGACCACCAAGAATAATTAAAGGGATAAACCATACAACCATTGATGAAGATTTGTTTTTACACGGAGTTTTAGGCTTAGGTTAGAGCCTGCATAAAAAGCGTATTTTTCCAAAATGGTGAAAATCGGTCTAATTTTTTGAATAAATTGGTTTCATTTTGGGGTAAAATATGGTATGTTAAGCATACCGTTTTTAGACTAAGATAACAAATTTTATAATCATTGCTCTTTTGTAATTTTTGAATATTAGCAGAAGAAGAATTAAATTTAGCAATTGTTAGGGTTTTGTTTTTCAGGATAGGCTCTGATAGTATTAGTCTAAACATCAAAAAAGGAGGTTTTTTGCCCCTTTTTTGCCAAAAGATGGCAGAAAAGTCATTAGTTATTACAAGCAAATAACTTATAACATTTTTTGAAAAAGTTTTTTGACAATCTAACAAAAAAATGCTACACTTTTAGAGATGGTAGAAAATCGCCATCATAAATGGCTGTAAAATAAGGAGTTATGAAAGCAACGGTAAGAATACCTTCCCTGATGAATAAGGGATTAAGGATGTGGGCGGTTTAATCGGTTAAACTACAGTATGACGTAGAGTGAAAAATTGTAGATTTGCCTGTGGAGATTTCTTTGCAAGAGTTTTATGAGGTAGTGTTTATTTGTTGGTGCCGGTTTTAGCTAATATTTCAATTGCTTTTTGAGTTAGACAATATGTTTTTTAAAAATTGTCCGGTGTAGCTTTCTTTGATTTCTGCTATTTCTTCCGGAGTTCCTTTTGCCATAACCATTCCACCGTGTTCCCCGCCTTCCGGTCCGAGGTCGATTATATAGTCGGCAGATTTTATCACATCGAGATTATGCTCGATTACGATAATAGTATTTCCTTTGTCAACCAATCTAAAAATTACTTTAAGAAGTTTTTTTATATCTTCAAAATGCAGTCCCGTGGTTGGTTCGTCAAGGACATAAACTGTTCGTCCGGTGGAGCGTTTTTGTAACTCTGTTGCCAATTTTATTCGCTGTGCTTCCCCTCCTGAAAGGGTGGTGCTGCTTTGGCCAAGGGCAATATAGCTAAGTCCGACATCGGCAAGAGTCATCAATCCATTATAGATTTTTGGATGGTGGCGAAAAACCTTAATCGCTTCCCCAATCTGCATATCAAGAATATCAGCGATGCTGTGTCCCTTGTATTTGACCTCTAAGGTTTCTCGATTATACCTTCTTCCCTTGCATTCTTCACAACAGACATAAACATCTGGCAAAAAGTGCATCTCAATCTTCATCACTCCTTGCCCTTGACATGCCTCACACCTTCCACCTTTAACATTAAATGAAAATCTACCTGTTTGGTAGCCACGAATCTTTGCTTCCGGGGTTTGGGCAAAAAGGGCACGAATTAAATCAAAAATTCCGGTGTAGGTTGCAGGATTGCTTCTTGGAGTTTTACCGATAGGTGTTTGATTAATATTGATGATTTTGTTCACATTTCCGGTGCCAAGAATTTGCCGGCATTTACCGGGAATATCTTTTGCTTTATTTAATTCCTTGGCAAGGGTTTTGTAAAGAATTTCATTTACCAAAGTAGATTTACCACTGCCCGATACTCCGGTAACGCAGGTTAGGACTCCAAGTGGAAAAGAGACATTGATGTTTTTTAAATTATTTTCTCTTGCCCCTTTAATTCTGATTCCACTTCGCGGATATGAAATTCTGCGATTTTTAGGCACTTCGATTTCAAGCTCTCCGGCAAGATAACCACCGGTGAGTGAATTTTGATTTTTAATGATTTCATCAACCGTCCCTTCGGCAGTTATGTTCCCTCCATGCTCGCCTGCCCCCGGACCTATATCTACAATATAATCAGCCGACCGAATAATCTCTTCATCATGCTCAACCACAATAACGGTATTGCCAAGATCTCGCATCTCAAGTAGAGTTTTGAGCAAGCGCTGATTGTCTCTTTGGTGAAGTCCGATTGTCGGTTCATCTAATACATAACAAACTCCAACCAGGCTACTACCAACTTGACTTGCCAAACGAATCCTTTGAAACTCTCCCCCCGACAAAGTTCCTGCAGTCCGGTCTAAAGTTAAATAATCAAGTCCAACTCCCTGTAAGAATGTCAAGCGTTTCGATACCTCCTTGATTATTGGCTTTGCAATTTCAAGTGCTTCCCCTTTTAATTTCAAATTTTTAAAATATTTCAAAGAGCGTTCAATCGTCAATCCGGTAAGCTCCATAATTGATAATCCATCAACCCTAACTGCCAACGATTCCGGGCGTAGGCGTTTACCTTTACATTTTTTACATGGTTGCACCGTCATATATTTATGTATTCGTTGTTTTACCCCTTCTGAATCTGTATTGTGAAACCTATAATCAAGATTTGGAATAACTCCTTCAAATCCCGGATTGTCATCACCATAAAGCAAGATGTCTTGAATCTCTATCGGCAATTCACTCCATGGGGTGGAAAGTGAAATATTGTAATCAATGGCAAAGTTTTTCAGCAAGCGGTTGTAGTAAATATTCATCCTCTTTCCGCCTTTTCGCCATCCCGCAATTGCCCCTTCTGCAATGGATAGGCTTGAGTCTGGAATTATTAATTTTGGATCAAGCTCGACCTTGGTTCCTAAACCACTACAAATGCTACAAGCTCCGTATGGGCTGTTAAAGCTAAACATTCTTGGCGATAATTCTTCATAAGAAATATTACAATCCGGGCAAGAATAAATTTCACTATACAAGGTATCTTTCCACTTATCTCCCTTTTCTAAGTGAGTGGCAATACAAATCCCTTCACCCATTTTTAAGGCAATTTCAATGCTGTCATTGAGCCTGCTACGAATCCCATCTTTGATTACAATTCTATCAATCACTGCCTCAATAGTATGGGCTTTCTTTTTATTTTTACATACCTTTATTTCTCTCGCCTCGACAAGTTCTCCATCAATTCGCAAACGAACAAATCCCTCCCGTTTGGCACGGGCAATAATATCTTTATGTTCACCCTTTCTGCCTCGAACAAGTGGAGCGAGAATCATTAATTTAGTGTTGTTTTTTTTATTGGCAATCTGATCGGTTATTTGCTCTGCAGTTTGTCGAGATATTTCTCGATCACATTTATAACAATAAGGTGTGCCAGCCCTTGCAAAGAGAAGGCGAAGATAATCATATATTTCCGTAACCGTTGCGACTGTCGAACGAGGATTGACGCTACCTCGCCTTTGCTCAATCGCAATTGTTGGTGGTAGGCCTTCAATATGCTCTACATTCGGTTTTTGCATCTGCTCTAAAAATTGTCGGGCATAAGAGGACAAACTTTCAACATAACGCCTTTGACCTTCTGCGTAAATGGTATCAAAGGCAAGTGAGCTTTTGCCACTTCCTGATAAACCGGTAACTACGGTTAATGAGTCACGAGGAATTTTTATAGATACATCTTTAAGGTTGTGTTCTTTTGCACCAACAACGGTAATATATTTTTCACTCATATTGTTCTCCAATAAAAATCCCGCAGAATTAATTTGAGTTAATTTTACTGCGGGATTTTAATTTATTAGTCACCGTCTATCAGACTACCTAATCCACCTAAGATTGAGCCTTCACCAGTGCTTCTTCCTCCGGCAGATGGAGCATTTGCTAAAATTCTATCGGCAAGTCTAGAGAATGGTAAACTTTGAAGATATACAGTTCCGGTTCCCCTTAAGGTTGCAAGAAATAAACCTTCACCACCTAAAAACATTGATTTTAAACTACCGGCACGCTCAATTGAATAATCAATATCTGGATGAAACGCAACAATACAGCCTGTATCTACTTTAATAGTTTCATTATTTAATTCTTTGCGAACAATTGTTCCACCAGCATGTAAAAAAGCCATCCCATCGCCTTTTAATCGTTGAAGAATAAAACCTTCTCCACCAAATAAACCCGCGCCAAATTTTTTAGTAAATGCAATTGAGATTTCTGTTCCCCTAGCGGCACAAAGAAATGCATCTTTTTGACAAAGTATATCTCCACCAATTTCAGCCATATCTAAAGGAATGATTGAGCCCGGATACGGAGCACCAAAGGCTACTCTTTTCTTTCCTGAACCATTATTTGTAAAATGAGTCATAAAAAGAGATTCACCAGTTAATGCCCTTTTTGCAGCACCAAAGAGTTTACCCATAAGACCATCATCTGGCTTTGAGCCATCGCCAAGATGAGCTTCAAAGGTAATATCGCCATCCATCCAATTCATTGCCCCTGCCTCAGCAACGACAACCTCACCGGGATCTAGTTCAACCTCAACCACTTGTAAGTCATTGCCAATTATTTCATAATCAATTTCATCTGATTTCATAGCATTCCTTTCTTCTTTTGATTTTTCAAAATTAAAACAAACAACTCTTATAATGATTCTATACTAATAATTTTAAAATCAAAAGGAAAAATAAAGCTAATGCAGTGATTGGATATGGAAATAAGGTATAGTTATTAGAACAAGTTGTTATTTTTTATTTGCGTTATTTGCACCTTTCGTGAGTATTTATTATAATATTTATCCTAAATTCCACAGTTGATGCGGAGTTTAGATTTATAGTAACTAACAGAACTTATTATAAGGAATATCATCAATGAATTTTGCTAATCGAATTTCAAAAATGGATGTAAGTGGCGTAAGGAAGGTTTTTGACCTTGCCAAACAAATTGACAATCCGGTAAATTTATCTATTGGACAACCCCATTTTGCAGTGCCTGAAAATATAAAACAGGCTGCAATTGAAGCGATTAATGCCGATGATAACGCCTACACGCAAACTCAGGGTGCAAAGCAAATTAGAGAAGCAATCTTGTCGTCCGGCAATGGCAATAAATATGGCGAAAATCAACTTTTGGTTACCAGCGGAGTTTCCGGTGCCTTGACACTTGCCTTCCTTGCCTTGCTAAATGAAGGTGATGAAATCATTACTACCGACCCATATTTTGTATCATACAAACAGTTGTCATTGATGTGTGGAGCAAGACCAATCTTTGTTGACACCTATCCTGATTTTAAGCTCAATGCAGCTGATGTCTTGGAAAAAATAACCAAAAGAACTAAGTGTATTGTTTTGTCATCTCCGTCAAATCCCACTGGTGTTGTTTATTCTGAAGAAGAGCTTAAAGAATTGGCAACGGTTGCGAAGAATAATAATTTGCTGGTTATTAGCGATGAGATTTATGCCGATTTTATTTATGACGGTGAGTTGCCACGAATTAGTGATTATTATGAAAACACCTTGGTGCTTGGTGGTTTTTCAAAAAGTCATGCCATTACCGGTTGGCGACTTGGCTATGCCCTTGGACCAAAGGAATTGATTGGGGCAATGACTAAACTTCAGCAATTTACTTATGTCTGTGCACCTTCATTTGCTCAAACCGCTACAGCTTTGGCGGTTGGCAAACCTCTTGAAAAAGAGGTGGATGAATACAAAATCAAACGCAACAAAGTTTATCATGGTTTGCAAGAAATTGGTTATGAGGTTGAGCGTCCGGGAGGGGCTTTTTACATCTTTCCAAAAGTCCCGTGGGGAACAGATATGGAATTTGTCGAAGAGGCAATAAAAAATAAATTATTGATTATCCCCGGTAGTGTGTTTTCTGAAAAAAATACTCATTTTAGAATCAGCTACGCTGCAACTGAAGACACTATTAATCGTGGTTTGAGTATTCTTGAAAAGATATTCAAAAAATAGATGACACATTTTAAGCCTTTTCATTTTTGATTTATTGCTGATATTATGGGTATATTTCATTTAAAAAGTGACTTCTCTCCAGCAGGTGAACAGCCAAAGGCTATCGAGGAGATAGTCAAGGGAATAGAGGCAAAACAAAAGCATCAAACACTTTTGGGAGTTACCGGTTCGGGTAAAACCTTTGTCATTGCCAATGCAATCAGCAAATTTGATTTGCCGGTATTAGTCATTTCTCATAACAAAACCCTTTGTGCTCAACTTTACGGTGAATTTAAAAACTTTTTTCCAGACAACGCAGTTGAATACTTTGTTTCATATTATGATTATTATCAGCCAGAGGCATACCTCCCTGCCACCGATGTTTATATCGAAAAAGATGCCTCAATAAATGAAAAAATAGATAGATTGCGACTTTCTGCAACGGCAAACCTTATGCTAAGAAAAGATGTTATTGTTGTTGCTTCGGTATCCTGCATTTATGGTCTTGGGCGACCACGAGATTATGCCGCATTGGTTATTGAACTTAATGTGGGAATGGAGATTAGTCGAGAAGAGTTATTGCGTAAATTGGTTGATGTTCAGTATATCCGTAATGACATTGGTTTTGCTCGTGGCAATATTAGAGTGAGAGGTGATGCCATTGAAGTTTGGCCGTCCTATCAGGAAACCGTGATTAGGATTGAATTGTTTGGCGATGAGATTGACGGCATCCACGAAATTAATTATTTGACTGGAGAGATTATAAATACCTTTGAGGAGCTACAAGTCTTGCCGGCGAAACATTTTGTGATGGAGGCAGGAACTGTTGAAAATTCCATATCATCGATTGAAGCAGAGTTAGAAGAGCAACTAAAATTTCTTAGAAAAAATAACAAATTGCTTGAGGCACAGCGTCTTGAAAGCAGAACCGAATATGATATGGAATTATTAAAAGAGATTGGGTATTGCCAAGGGGTAGAAAACTATTCTCGTCATTTCGATGGCAGAAAACCCGGAGAAAGACCGGCAAATTTATTTGATTATTTTCCTGATGAATTTCTTTTGGTTATTGACGAATCGCATGTTACTGTCCCTCAAATCAGAGGGATGTTCAATGGCGACCGTTCTCGAAAAATGAATCTCGTGGAGCATGGTTTTCGTCTTCCTTCAGCCCTTGATAATCGCCCGATTTATTTTGAAGAGTTTAAGGAACTTCAACCATCAACGATTTATGTTTCGGCTACCCCGGCAGATTATGAAATAGAACTTTGCAATCGAAAGCCGGTGGAATTGGTCACTCGCCCAACCGGTCTAATTGATCCTCCGATTGAGGTTAGGCCGGCAAAGGGACAAGTAGAGGATATTCAAAATGAAATTAAGGCACGGGCAAAAAATAAGGAACGAGTCCTTATAACCACCCTTACCAAAAAACTAGCGGAAGATCTCGATGAGTATTGCCGAGAACGAGGTTTGCGGACAATGTATATGCACTCTGATATCAAGGCATTAGACAGGGTTGAGATTTTGAAAAATTTGAGATTAGGTAAATTTGATGCCTTAATTGGAGTTAATCTTTTGCGAGAAGGATTGGACTTGCCGGAAGTATCACTTGTGATAGTAATTGATGCCGACAAGCAGGGTTTTTTAAGAAGTCACACCAGCTTGATGCAGACGATTGGACGAACAGCGAGAAATGTTGGCGGTGAAGTTATTTTTTATGCAGATTCAATTAGCGATGCAATGCAAAAAACAATTGAGGTCGTGGATGAAAGACGAGCATATCAAATTGATTTCAACAAAAAGCATAATATTATTCCTCAAACCGTTAAGAGGGCAATTGATACCGGACTTGAAGGATATTTTGAAGATGATATTGCCGCAGAAGACAATCCGGAATATTTATCGTCAAAAGAAAGGGCATTAGAGATTGAACTATTGGAAAAAGAAATGCTTTCTGCTTCAAAAGAAATGCGTTTTGAAGATGCCGCAGCTATTAGAGATCGCCTCCTCACATTAAATGCCCCCATTGATTATACTCCGGCAAATGAGGTCAAGGCATTACAAAAAAAATACAAACGCAAAAAGAAGGGCTATCGAAGTAAAAGAAAATAAGAAAGAATAAAATTTACAGTCATTTCATAAAGTTATTAAATTCAAGATTGCACTTGCTTAATTTCTAATATAGAGTTATATTGTTTAGCTTATTATGAAGCTGTTCTATGTATGGAACAGTGTTTTTTACTTTTTTTGGGTATCTGCAAATTGTTCCCTTGTAGGGTTGCAGGTGCAAGGAGATTTTTTAATGGTTAGGCCAGGTAGATTTAAATTTGTAAATAGTGTCATCTCTGAAGATGAGATGGAAAAAGAGTTTCTCGCTTGTATGGGCGAAATCAAAGAAGAAACTCTCGATGAAATAGTTGGATCAGATTCTTCTGAATTTGTAGTTGATTCAATTGTAAAAGGAAAAGTCATCAGAGTCATTGGTGATGAAGTTGTGGTTGACATCAACTACAAGAGTGAAGGTTATATTTCAATCAGAGAGTTTGATGATCCTTCAGAATTTGAGGCAGGTAAAGAAATAGAAGTATTTCTTGAAGATCTTGATGAATTCACCGGACATTTACTCTTAAGTAAACGTAAAGCAGATCGCATCCGTGGTTGGGAAAAAATCATGGAAGAGCATAGCGTTGGCAATATTGTCAAAGGTAAGGCTATGCGCAAGATTAAAGGTGGTCTTCTTATTGATATTGGAGTACCAGTATTTCTTCCTGCAAGTCAGGTTGATATCAGAAGGACTGGCGATATTGCAGAATACATTGGAAAAGATCTTGAGTGTAAGATTATCAAGATTGATAAAGAACGAAGAAATATTGTTCTTTCAAGGCGTAAGATTCTTGAAGAAGATAGAGATCGCAAAAAGATTACAATTCTTGAATCATTGGTTAAAGGTGAAATCCGCAAGGGCTTAGTTAAGAACATCACCGACTTTGGTGCATTCGTTGACCTTGGTGGTATTGATGGTCTTCTTCACATTACAGATATGAGTTGGGGACGAGTATCTCATCCATCAGAAATTGTTGCAATTGACGATGAAATCGAAGTAAAGATATTGGACTTTGACCTTGATCGTGAAAGAATTTCACTCGGACTCAAGCAGACAAGTGCAAACCCATGGGAAAATATCAGAGAAAAATATCCTATTGGTAGCAGAATTACCGGTCAAGTTGTAAATGTTATGCCTTATGGAGCATTCATCAAACTTGAAGAAGGAATTGAAGGACTTGTTCACATTAGTGAAATGAGCTGGACTCGTCAAATCTCTCACCCATCTGAAATGGTGGCTATTGGCGATATGATCGAAATTGTTGTGCTTGATATTAATGAAGACAAACACGAGCTATCAATGGGAATGAAGCAGATTGACGAAAACCCATGGACAACGGTTGAAGAAAAATATCCAGTAGGCACCGTCATTAGTGGTAGAGTTCGCAATATGACTGGATATGGAGCATTCGTTGAACTTGAAGAGGGCATTGATGGTCTCCTCCACGTTTCTGATATGAGCTGGACAAAGAAGATTACTCATCCTTCAGTCGTTCTTAAGAAAGGTGACAAGCTAGATACAATTGTGCTTTCTGTTGATCAAGATAGAAAAAGAGTTGCATTAGGCATGAAGCAGATGATAAGCGATCCTTGGGAATCATCTATTCCTGAAAAATATAAAGTTGGCGATATTGTTAAAGGACCAGTCACAAAACTAACTAATTTTGGGGCATTTATTGAATTAGAAAACGATCTTGAAGGTCTTCTTCATATTAGTGAAATGTCTGACTCAAAGATTGAAAAGCCTGAAGATGTAGTAAATGTTGGCGATGAAGCTACACTTATGATTATCAATGTTGACAATGATAATCGTAAAATTGGTTTATCTCTTCGTGCCTGTGTTGGTATGGATGAAGATGGAGAAATTAGCGAAGAGGCAGTTAAGGCTGCCCTTGAGAAGGCTGAGGCTTCCGCTGCCGCAAGAGAAAAAGATGAAGCCGCTTATGAGCAAGAAGTTGCAGAAGCTGGCGAATAATCAAAGTAAGTTAAAACAAGGGTAATGAGATGATTTTACTCTAAAAGTGAAACAAAAAAGGGTGGCTTTATTGCTATCCTTTTTTGTTGTTTTAAACCTAAATTATTTCTGCTAAATTTAGGATGAAGGATGTTCTACGAGCGGGCTTTAATGAAACGGCTGAAATTTAGGATTAAATGTCGGCAAAGAAAAAGGAAATTTTATGATAGAAATATTGGTAATGGTATTAATAGTCCTTGCGATAGTTAATATTGTGATTGGGTTAAAAGGTATCAGTTCCTCAAATGTTAAAGCTCAATTGAAAAAAGTAGAGAAATACATCTTAAAGTTTGATGCATCTTTAGATAAAACCGAAAAATCTATTAGAGATGAATTTCAAAGGAACAGAACTGAGAGTAACGGCTATTCAAAGGCAAGCAGAGAAGAATTAACAAAGTCGCTTAGTCTGTTTGGCGAACAATTCTCTGAAAATGTAAAAGCCTTGAATGACGTATTAAATGAAAAATTTTCGGTTCAGAATAAACAACAAATAACATTTAATAAGCAAACTATTGACAATACAAAAGAGAATAGAGACGAGTTGGCAAAATCGTTAAAATCATTTGAAAAAAACTTTTCAGATAACATTAAAAATCTAAATGATTTATTGAGGTTAAGTTTTGGGGACTTCAACAAACAGCAGGTTGAGCTAAATAAACAAGCAACAGATAATATTAACAATGTGGAGAAAACGATTGAAAAAAATCTTAAGTCCATTAGAGAAGACAACGCTACGCAGCTTAGTGAAATGAGAAAGACGGTTGATGAAAAACTTCAAACTACCCTAGAAAAGCGACTAGGAGAATCATTCAAGCAAGTAAGTGATAGATTAGAGCAAGTTCATAAGGGTCTAGGTGAAATGCAAAATATTGCGACAGGCGTTGGAGACTTAAAAAAAGTATTGTCTAATGTCAAGACAAGAGGCGTGCTTGGAGAATATCAGCTTGAAAATATTTTAGAACAGATATTGACTCCAGAGCAATATGCAAAAAATGTTGCGACCAAAAAAGGAAGCCAAGCAAATGTAGAGTTCGCATTAAGATTGCCAGGAAAGGAATCGGATAAAGAAGTATGGTTGCCGATTGATTCTAAATTTCCAATTGAAGATTATGATAGACTGCTTGCTGCATTTGATAAGGGCGATAAAAAAGAAATCGAAATAGCCGAAAAGAATTTAGTGAAAAAAATTGAAAGTTTTGCCAAGAATATAAGTGACAAATATATCGACCCACCTCATACCACGGATTTTGGCATAATGTTTTTGCCGGTCGAAAGCTTGTATGCCGAAGTATTGAGGCATCCTGGATTGTTTGAAATATTGCAAAGAAAATATAAAATAACCGTTACCGGACCTACAACTTTGTCTGCGCTGTTAAATAGTTTACAAATGGGCTTTAGAACCCTTGCCGTCCAAAAAAGAAGTAGTGAAGTTTGGGACATTTTAAAATCGGTTAAATCTGAATTTAAAGAATTTTCAGGTGTTTTAACAAAGGTGCAAAAACAACTAAATACTGCCTCGGGTACTCTTGAGACATTACAAACCACAAGAACAAATGTGCTGGAGAGAAAACTTAAAAATATTGAGTCTTTTTCATCCATTGAATCGAAAAAACTATTGAAAGTGCCAAAAGATGAATAGACAAATATCAACTTTTATCGAAAACTTGCTAAAAACTTAAAATAATTAACAATATTATTGATTTCGCTCTTGCTTTTATTGGCTTTGACCATAGAATATTTCTCTTGCTTGAGCAGGTATGCTTAAGTTCTAATTCCGTAGTCAGCTACGAAATTTAGTATAAACGGGGGCGATTAGCTCAGCTGGCTAGAG
>CAMZKK010000069.1 GCA_947311175.1 uncultured Planctomycetota bacterium
CAAAGACTCAAAATACCGGAAGATAAATTCAGAATTGAATATCTTTATGAAAGCAAGGGACGCTTGAGTATAAAAGAGCATAGCAATGGCGAATGTTTCCTCCTCGACAAAAACAAAGGCTGTATGGTTTATGACATCAGACCAACCCAATGCAGGACATGGCCATGGTGGGAACAAAATCTTAAGTCGAAAGAGGCATGGAATACTTGTGCTGAAGAATGTGAAGGAATCAACAAAGGCAGAAAGCACTCTGCATCATTTATCATTACAGAATTAGAAAAGGACAAAAACTCAGAAAAAGAAAATAAATAACGGAAAACCATAATGAAAGGGGAAATAAAATGTTTAAGGGATTTGAAAAGACTTTATTAATTATTAAACCTGATGCCGTTCACCGTCATCTTGCTGGCAGAATTATCACCCGCATTGAAGAAAAAGGTCTGGCACTCATTGCGATGAAAATGATTAGAATCAAAAAATCTTTGGCGGCAAAACATTATGAAGAACACAAAGGAAAACCATTCTACCCCGGGTTAATTGATTTTATCACTTCCGGTCCGGTGGTGGTGATGGTGGTTGAGGGACTCGAGGCAATTTCGGTATGCAGGAGCTTGGCTGGTGCGACATGTGGAAGAAATGCTGCCCCAGGGTCTATTCGAGGTGATTTTGGGATGAGTAGCAGATTCAACCTAATCCATGCAAGCGACTGCAAAAAATCTGCGAATAGAGAGATAAAGCTTTATTTTGAACGAAAAGATATGGTGGAGCCAGACCTTAAAGATATTAATTTATACTACGACTGCAGTGAAGGATTTCCAATCTAATGAATAAAACAACAAGAGCTATCAGTTATATTTTTGTGGTATTGACAATCATTGCTTCACAAGCCTATGCCGATAAAGTTATTTTACAAAACGGAGCTGTTTTTGAAGGTAAAATAATTGCAGAAACTCCAAAATATATTGAAATCAGAATAGGCAAAGATGAAGGCAATTCGTCAATCATAATGAAGTTTGGGATTGAGAGGATTGAAAAAATAATCAGAGACAATTTTCCACCCCACTCCGCTACAAAAATAACTCCCCTGCCTGCGGATAATGAAAAATCGTCAATAACGAAACAACCATTAGAGACAATTTTTGAAGAAGATAACGACAACACAGATAAAGATGCTATTTCATGGAATCCCAAAATTGACAAACTGATATCAGACTTAAATACTTCAAATCCGAAAAAAATCCAAAAAACCGTTTCTGCCATTTTGACATTTGGCAAAGAGGCATCCCCTCCCCTTGTGTTGACATTAAAATCAGGAAGCATTTTTCAAAAGAAACAAGTGGCATATATTCTTGGAAAATTAAAAGAAAAGAAAGCGGTTGAGGCATTAATAACCTGCCTTGGTTATCCCTATTCCATACCATCGGTTTCACGACAGGCGTCATTGTCATTAAGAATGATTACAGGAAAGAACATGATGTTTAAACACGATGTAAGCAAACTTAAACGGCAGAAATATATCAAAAAATGGAAAAAATGGTTTGATAAAGTTAAGGAAACCTCGGCATATAAAGAACAATTAAAAATGACAAAAGAAGAGGACGAGAAAAAAGAGGTCAAAAGTGAAAGCAATAAATGAAAAATCAACTTTTAATTCACTACCAAAACATCCTTCGGATTAGACTCTTTGAGGAAAAGGTTCTCAATCTTTTTTACAATGGAATGATTAGAGGGACAACCCATGTCTGTATCGGACAAGAAGCAGTAGCGGTTGGGGCATGTTCCTCATTAGATAATTCAGACTACATCACCAGCAATCATCGTGGACATGGACACCTCATCGCACGCGGAGCATCGCTCGACCGTCTAATGGCTGAACTCTTTGGTAAAGAAGACGGTTATTCTCGGGGTGCTGGCGGAAGCCAACACATCGCAGTTGCCGAACTTAATTTCCTTGGAAGCAATGGAATTACCGGAGGAGGCATTCCCATCGCAACCGGGGCTGCCTTAAAAATAAAACTAAAAAAACAAAAAGCCATCAGCGTTTGCTTTACCGGAGACGGAGCAACTGCCCAAGGAACATTCCACGAAAGTCTAAATATGGCATCGGTTATGGAATTACCATTGCTAGTCATTGTCGAGAACAATCAATATGCAATGAGTACCCACCTAAGTGCAACATCACCGACAAAGGTAATTGCAAATCGAACAAAAGGCTACAATATAAAAGCAATAACCATTGATGGCAATGATGTCCGTGCCGTTGAACAAGCGGTAAAAGAAGCAAAAGAATATATAATAAAAAACAATTGCCCATTTTTAATTGAGGCAATGACAACTAGACTAAAAGGGCATTCTCGGAGTGATGACTGTTCATATATTGACCCAAATACCATCAAAAAGTGGAAAGAAAAAGGTCCTGTTCTAAACATCGAAAATGAAATAAGAAAAACTCATAACTTAGATTTTGATTTTGATTCCATTAAAGAAAAAATTTCTACCGAGATTCAATCAGCAATAACCTTTGCTCAAAACTCAAACTTCCTTGATTTTAAAAAATACCAACAGAATAATATCAAAAGCACTACAATTAAGATTAAACCCAAACAAACAAAAGACTATTCTTACATGCAAGCAATCAACCTTGCTCTCTCCGATGAACTTCAAAACAACGGCAAGGTTGTTTTGTTAGGAGAAGACATTGCAAAATATGGCGGTGCCTTTAAAGTAACAAAAGACTTGTTTGAAAAATTTGGAGAGAAGAGAATAATCAATACTCCAATCTGTGAAAATTCATTTGTTGGAATGGCAATCGGAGCAGCAATGAGCGGTATGCGTCCGGTTGTTGAGATAATGTTTATGGATTTCATCCTTCTTGCCCTTGACCAAATCGCCAACCATGCCGCAAAATTCCCCACAATTTATGCCGGAGAATATAGCGTACCACTAACAATTCGCACACCGGCAGGAGGCAGACGAGGATATGGTGCAACCCACAGTCAATGTTTTGAATCAATTCTCGCAAAAATTCCGGGATTAATGGTAGTGTCGCCATTTACCGTAAATGACGCATATCATCAAACAAGACAAGCAATCAATTGCGACTCTCCGGTAATCATTGTTGAACACAAGGGGTTATACTCCCAAAGAGGTGAGATTGATTTTTCAACATCAATATCTATCAACAAGGCAAGAATTTTACGAAAAGGTAGCGACATTACAATAATAAGCTATTCACAGATGCTGCAACTATCACTTGAAGCAGCCAATGCCCTTGCATCAGAAAACATTTCTGCAGAAGTTATTGACCTCAGATGCCTAAACCCAATTGATATCGAAACAATTGTGGCAAGCGTAATAAAAACCGGAAAAGTAATTTTCGCCGAAGAGGGAAACAAAACCGGAGGAATTGGCAGTGAAGTTACATCACTAATCCAAGAAAAATGTTTCGGTTATCTCGAAGCACCAATCGTAAGAATTGCTGCTGTCGATATCGCAATCCCGGCGGCAAAGCCATTAGAAGAACAAACCCTACCTCAAATCCAAGATATAATCAAAGCTGTCAAAAAACTAATTGCCGATTATTAACCTAATTTTCAAAGTTAATGCGTGATTCAAGAATTACGGTTTAATTGTTACTACCGAACCAATCAATGCCAAACCATAAATTTCTTTGACATCTTTGTTAAACATTCTTACGCAACCATGGCTTGTTTTTCCGGGGATTGAATGCGGTAAAGTTGTGCCATGAATACCAAGTCCTGCAGTTGCACCATCACCACCAAATCCTAGCCATCTTGCTCCTAAAGTATTCCGTCTATCTGATGATGAATACACTTTTTTAGTAACTGGATCTGTCCATGAAGGATTTGAGGATTTTGTTGAAATAGTATATTTGCCGACAATGGTTTTATCTCCACCATGACAAACAGGATATTGTTTAACCCACTTTCCACCAAGATATAAAGTTAAGGTCATATCTGATTTATCAACCACAATTTCTGCAGGAAGTTTTAGTATTTTTAATTTTTCACCAACCCTGATATAATATTGTGGCGCACGGATGCCATTAATAAGAGCAATACCATCAAAGTGAACCCCATTTTTTTGAGCAATAGTCTGAAGGCGATCATTTGGTTTTACAATATAAAAAGAAGAGCCAACACACTCACTTCGAGAAAAGACAACTCTTTTATTTAAGTAAATCAACCTATCTATAATTTTGTTTCTCATTTTTTGGGAAATAAAAGAACAATCATCTCTACCGATAGTATTTGAATAAGCATCTCTTATCGCTTCCCATCTTTCATATTGTGGAACAGCTGACTTAACATAAGATTTATACCAAAAATCCGCAAGCAAAAGCGAAGACAATCTTCCCGATACCGTAGTAGGTAATTTCAGATATGCTTTTCGCCAATATTTTTGGGCTGAAACGATATCACCTTTGCTCCTAGAATAAAGTCCTAACCTCAATAGTGCAGCAGCACCATGGCTATCATTAGAATGATATTTGTAAATATTTTCAAGAAGGGTTGTGTATTCCTTATATTTTTTTGCATTCTTTAATTCTCTGATTTTTTTCCATTGTGCCATAATTCCGGTAGAATCGACGACTTTATTTTCCGGTGCAATATTAACCATCTCTTTTGGTGGCTCAATTACTGGTGCTGACTTCTGTACCGGCAATTCAGGCATTGAATTTAAATCATTTGCCGATGTCTCACCGACTTTATTTATTTCATCTTTTTCAGCAATTACATTTTCTGTTTTTTCTGTTTTTTTGCCAAACTCTGCAAAATAATTATTTGTAACGGTATAATAAACCACAAAAGCCAAACCGGCAGCAATTAGCATTATTAAAAACAATACACCACAGCCCTTGTTTTTCTTTTTATTAGTTCTAAAGCTCGTATCACCCGGCAAAAAGCCATTCATATCAAGTACCATTTAATGTTTTCCTTACTATTTTAAAATACCAACAGGCTCAAACGTTGAAGTAGAATCTATCAATAATATTTGGTCAAAATATAAATCATCTTCACGATTACATATCAAAAAAGTATATTTTTTACCTTTTTCTAACTTTTTTGTCACTGGAAAATCATTACTTCCAGCCTTCAACCAAATCCATTGAGGATTATACTTCGATGAATTTCCCTGGATTGTTGCAAAAAAATTATCACCAAAACATAAATCTATCGAATCACCGCAGTCATTACTCCACCTCACTCGAACCCAAACACTGTAAAGTGCGGAAGCTGGCGCGGTAAACTCATACTCTGCATATCCGGGATGCGATGCTCCCATATATCCTCTACTATATTTCTCTATTTTCGGATTTTCATTCACTTTTTCTGGACCAATATACAAACTTTTTCCAAATGAGGCATCTTTAATTTTATCAGACACCATAACAGGTGGCTCTATCTTAATTGCATTTTCAGCTTCAATGACTAAATACCCTTTGGGAAGATAACTAATATCTTCAATCTTCCCTCCTCCACCATCTAATATTTTTGTTTTTTCAGGTCCCAAGGGGCTCATTTGAGTAGTCAAAAAGATAATAACAACAATTGCAATAGTTCCAACAATATACTTCAAATAACTTGCACTCATAGCTTATCCTTACAAAATAATACAAATTGATTATTGACTAATCTTACAGTATAAAGAAAATAGACTTAATTATAAATAAATTTTAATTAAATTACAAAAAACATAGAAAGGTAAACTCAATGGCTAATGTAGGAATAAATCAAATAACAAGAGGCAATGCCATGAAAATTGATGGCGAAATATATGTATGCACAGGAATGGACCATGTAAAACCTGGTAAAGGACCGGCTTACATCCAGATGAAGCTCAAAAATGCAATCTCCGGAAGAGTTATTGATAAGCGTTTTCGCTCTGCAGATAATGTTGAAAAAGTTGATATGGATAAGGCTAGCGCCACCTATTCTTATTACAATGGCAACAATTATGTCTTTATGCACACAGAGACCTATGAAGAAATAGAAATGAATGAAGATGCGGTAGGTAGCAATAAAGAATACCTAATCGAAGGAAATCCGGTAACTCTATATATGGTAGAAGGACAGGTGCTTTCATTAGAAATGCCAAAAACTATCGTGATGGATATTGTCGAAACCGAACCTGGAATAAAAAACGCCAGTGCCACAAATGTTGGGAAACCGGCAACTACGAATACCGGATTAATTGTAACAGTCCCTCCATTTATCGAAGCAGGTCAAAAAATTAAAGTCGATACTGAAAATGGCGAATATCTTGAACGTTTTAACGGATAATATTGGAGACAGAAATGGCACTTTTAGAAATCGATCAAACCCTCGTCAGCGTTTTAAATAAATCTACAATTGATGGTTTAGCGATGGCAGGGATTAAACCGATTACGGTCGGAATATCAAAATATTTAACAACTACCCGTGACATTTCTGCAATCGTCGGTCTTGTCGGCTCAACAACAGGAGCAATAATGGTAAACAC
>CAMZKK010000070.1 GCA_947311175.1 uncultured Planctomycetota bacterium
CTCCTGCCGGTCTGATGCCGGCAAGCTTCGCTAAATCTACACTACCTTCTGTCTGACCTGCTCTAACGAGGGTGCCTCCATTTTTGGCTCGAATAGGTTGGACATGTCCCGGTTTTACAAAATCGGCAGAAGATGCCCCCTTAGCCGCAGCCTTCCGAATAGTGCAAGCCCTATCCTCAGCGCTAATGCCGGTTGTCACCCCTTCTTTCGCTTCAATGGTTACTGTAAAAGCGGTATTAAAAGGTGCATGATTATCAATCTCTGGTACCATTTGCTTTAATTCGAGATTTTCACATATTTCATCATCTAAAGTAAGGCAAATCCATCCACGACCATGAGTTGCCATAAAATTAATATCAGATGCCTGAATATTCTCAGCAGCAACAACTAAATCGCCTTCATTTTCACGATCCTCATCATCAACAAGCACGACCATCTTACCGGCTCGAAAATCATCAATGACTTTTTCAATATTTGTAAACGGCATAATATAATCCAATATTTTTTGGTTAATTTTAAACGGTATACTATAATAGTTACCTTGCTAATCAGCAAGTTAATTTAAATAAAAAAAGCGTCCTAAATAAACTAGGACGCTTTTAAATTAAAACTTAGAAATATTAACCAAGTCTGGACTTGAGATTTTCAAATTGTTTTTTCATCTCATCAGGAAGCTTATCGCCAAATTGAGCAAGATATTCTTCTGCCTCAGCAAGACTTGCTTTGAACAATTCTTTATCAACCTTCATAAGCTCAGCATAATCTTCTGCAGAAATATCAAGACCTGACAAATCAAGCTCGCCCTCTTTTGGCATCAATCCAATTGGAGTTTCAATCGCTCCGACTTTACCTTCTACCCGTTCGCACATCCATTTAAGAACTCTGCTATTATCGCCAAAGCCAGGCCATAGCCATTTTCCATCCGAAGTTTTACGGAACCAATTCACATAAAAACATGCAGGTGCTTTGTCGCCTAATTTATTGCCCATTTCAAACCAATGCTTCATATAGTCTCCACCATGATAACCAATAAACGGTTTCATCGCAAATGGATCAAAGCGAAGTTTTTGCGCAACATCAAGTGCGGCAGCTGTTGGTTCGGAAGCTGCTGTCGCCCCCATATAAACGCCATGAGAAAAATCAAATGCTTGATGCACAAGCGGAATGGTATTAGAGCGACGACCACCAAAAACAAATATATCAATTGGCACGCCAGCAGGATTTTCCCAATCTTCACAAATTACCGGACACTGCGATGCAGGAGCGGTAAAACGACTATTCGGATGTGCACCTTTAATTTCTTTTCCATCCTCATCCTTCATTCCCGGCTTCCATGGGTTGCCTTTCCAGTCGGTTCCTCCGGTACATTCAACGCCCATTTCTTCCCACCAAATATCATTGTCATCAGTAACCACACAATTGGTAAAGATTGCATTCTTGTTAACACTTGCAAGTGCCATAGGATTAGATGCCTCTGAAGTTCCCGGAGCAACGCCAAAGAATCCGTTTTCCGGGTTGATTGCATATAGCCTTCCGTCTTCTCCTTGTTTCATCCATGCAATGTCGTCACCGATAGTTTCAACCTTCCAACCATCAATAGTTGACTGAAGCATCGCAAGGTTTGTTTTACCGCAAGCTGACGGAAATGCAGCAGCAATATGAAATTTCTTTCCTTCAGGGTTAGTAAGTCTGAGGATAAGCATATGCTCTGCCATCCAACCTTCACGATATGCCATCGCAGAAGCAATCCTAAGAGCAAGACATTTTTTGCCCAATAAAGCATTGCCACCATAGCCAGAGCCAAATGACCAAATGAGATTTTCTTCAGGAAAATGAGCAATGTATTTCTTTTCTATCGGAGCACACGGCCATCTACTATCTTTCTGACCTTCTTCAAGAGGTGAACCTACTGAATGCAGGCAAGGAATAAAATCACCATCTTCACCAAGAATACCATACACTTTAGCACTTACCCGAGCCATGATATGCATATTCAATACAACATATGGCGAATCGGTTATCTCAAAACCAATCTTTGCAATTGGTGAGCCAAGCGGTCCCATTGAGAATGGAATCACATACATGGTTCTGCCCTTCATACAACCGGTATAAAGTTCAGTCATTGTTTTTTTGAGTTCAACAGGGTCAATCCAGTTATTGAGCGGACCGGCATCTTCCTCTTTTAACGAAGCGATATAGGTTCTTCCCTCAACCCGAGCTACATCTGATGGGTCAGAATTAAAGGCGAGACAATTTGGACGCTTCGTTTCGTCAAGTCTTACAGCCATTCCACTTGCAACCATCTCATTTGAAAGACGATCATATTCTTCCTTTGAACCGTCACACCAAACCACAGAGTTTGGATTACACATTTTTTCTACTTCTGCTACCCAATCAAGTAGCTTTTTATTCTTTGTTACCATTTTGTTCTCCTTAAAAAGAAATAAAATATAGTTATAGAATACCTATTAAAAAGCCCGTAAGGTGTTCAAACGGGGAGGCTTGCATTGTTATGAAATTAGATTTTTTTTTACAACACAAAACTTTTAATGGGTTTAAAAAATAACCTCATACTTTTAAATATGAGGTTATTTTATTTTTTCTTATTTTAAAAAAATTATTATCCTCGTTGGCTTTAGAAGAACTTGCACGATGTGGATGAGTATTCTTCTTGATTTTAAGACCTTTTTTCCACTTTGTCTTAGACGCTTGCTTGGCTTTAAGAGTTTTCCTAACTTTGCGTCTTGCCTTAGCTAACGCTTCTTTTTCTGATTTTCTTGTTGTCTTGGGCATTTAATTATCTCCATTTATTTTAATTGTCTAATATTTAAATTAATTTATATAAAGGTATTGATATTAAGTCAAGTTGTTTTCTAGTATTTTATCATCTCAAAGGATGACCAATTTTAATGAAATATTCCATTTTCATTTACTCAACAGCACAAGCACCAATCGAATAAAGGAAAATATAGCGATGTATTATCAAAATTACCTCTAGCGATAGCTAAAGCACCTTCTTTTTTAATTCTCAACTTTTAATTTTTAATTAAATTTAACGTAACTACGAAATTTAGAACTAACTCATACTTGCCAACAATTTATCTTTTTTTGCTTCTGAGATTCTTGCAAAATAGACAACATTGTAAATAAAGATAGCTCTTTCTAATAAAGAGATTCCTCCGGCAGGTAAAATTGCTGAAGCATAATCCTTTATATCTTCACAAAATGCCCCCCCACCGGTAAAATCTTGAGGTAAGCCTCCCGGACCAGAAGCACCTGCGTCAATTAAAACCGCATCCTTTTTTATTTGAGTTCTTGAGATAGCCCTCGGCGAAACATTATTTGCAATTATAATATCGGCATTTGATAACATATAATCCTTTGTGTCATCCAGTGAAGCCGAAACCGTTACTACTGAATTTTTAGCTAACAGCAAAGAGCAAAGGGGTTTACAAAAACAATCAACATCACCAATTACAAGAATAGATTTTTGATAAAGGTCAATATCGTGAGTAATAAAGGTTGAAATGACAGAAGAACATAAAGGTGGTGAGGCTGATTCTTCCGGTGATATTAAAACATTTGCAAGATTAAATGGATGTTTGATTTCAAGATCTTTTTCAATCGGCATTTTTTTTAAAATTCGCAATAACGGAATTGTAACCGTATGGCTTACTAACACAACAACACCGGTAATGGAATTATCTCTTGCAATATCTGATAATCGCTCATCAATTACGGTTGCCGATATGTCTTCAGGAAAGGTTTTTATCAAAAAATCGACATTAATTTTCTGACAAGCTGCCGCCCGTTCCGTCGCTAATTTTGAATTAACCGGGTCATCACCAACAACAATACAAACAATTCTAACGGTCTGACCTCGTCCTTTTATTCCCTCAATCTGTTTTATCGAATCACTTACAATCCCCTTAGCCAATTCATTGATTTGCAAGATTTTCGTAGGCACAGACTAAACCTCCTCAATGGGAATAAACTCTTCAAAACCTCCAGCTCTGAGAACCTGTCCAATAGAAGCAGTCACCTTCAATGACAATCTTTTCTTCAAAGATGTTGCTTGAAAAAAGGTTGCGGCAATTATTCCAATATAAGTGCTATTAATGTAAGTACTTTTGCTAAGATCAATAAACAAATTATTTTCAGGACAGTCTAACAGAGTTCGACAAGCATCATCAAACATTAAATCTCTATCGTGAAGCATATCACGATTAACAAATAAAATTCCACCATCTACTAAAAAGTCTTTTGCTTTGTCAGTCATAATTGTTTCCTAAGTTGAGCTAATCATAAATTTAAAATAACACTATAAAACTACATAGAACAACAATAATGGTCAACTAAAATAAAATTATTTTATTGCTGACATTAAAATTCCAAGTAAATTTGTTTTTATGCAATATTTATATCATTAAATCGTTATTAAAGAAAAGAATAACTAAATAAATGAGAAGCAATGACTGAAAAAAAAGATTATGACCTTATTTGTGAATATTTAAACGGGAACACCGAGTCGTTCGGTAAACTCTACGATAAATATTCCTCTCAACTTTTTCGATTCATAAGAGGATTTACCGGTGAAAGCAATGCGGAAGATATTCTCCACGATGTTTTTATTCAAGTAAGTGAGGCATTAAATAAGTATGAAGACAAAGGTAAATTCAAGAGTTGGATATTTACAATTGCCAGATCACGAAGTCTTGATTTTTTAAGAAAAAAGAAACGCCAGAAAGCAAAATCAATAAGTTCAGATGAATCGACCTTGATTGATAAAAACATCACAAAACCGGAAGAAATAGAAAGCAGAAAAGAGATGAAACAGATTATTGATGCCGCAATAAATAAACTTCCCGAAACGCAAAGGGAAATTTTTATTATGAGACAAGATGCAGAACTTTCATTTAAAGAAATTTCAAATATATTAAATATACCGATAAATACTGCCTTATCGCATATGTATCGAGCAACCGACACCTTGAGGCAAAATTTAAAATCATTAGAAACCTATACCGACTAAGATAATCAAGTAAGGAGTAATTATGAATTGCGACAATATCAAACAAATATTTTTTATAATTGAAAGCAATGAAGCGTGCGAAGAAGAAAGGAAAACATTTGCTACTCACCTCAAGGATTGCAAAGCTTGCCAGCACGATATTGCTGAATTAAGAAGCACCCTCGATACTTATCAAGAACAAAAACAAGCTATTAGCTTACCGGAAAATTTACGAGAAAAAGTTATCGGCATAACCATTTCTAAAAAGCAGAAGATTTCTTATCTCAAATATATAATTGCAGTTGCGGCAACTATTGTTTTTGTAGCAGGAATTACCCTTATACAAACCAATATTTTTGAACAAAAAACTACCAACAACGAGAAAAACTTTACAGAGAACAATACATTTGCCACTCTTAATAATCCCGAGATGTTGAGTTTACTTAGCAGTGCAAACAATAGTATAAATTCAGCCAATATTCTAATTTCCAACATCAATCATAAAACCCAAGAATACACAATCAGCGAAACCCCTGCAGAGCAAGATGCAGTAGAGATACTAAATAGTTTAGAAAAAGAATTATTAGACATTTCAACAACCAACGACATATTGTAAAGGAGAGATTATGCATATCAAAAACTTTATAACAATCGTCTTTGTTTTTACCATTTTAGGTTATGGCATCACAAACGCCGAAGACAAAACAAATGACAAACAAATCAGTAATGACAAAAATGATGAGGCATTTTTGGAAGATGTAAAAAATCAAAACCCCAAGATGTATGAATATCTACATAAGATAAAAAATGAAAAGCCTGAAATCTATGAGAAAAAAATGAAAAACATTCGAAATAGATTTATGAAAAACAAGAAGAATAAAAAGAGAAACTCAAACAAAAGAAGCAAAGAATTTACAGATCAAAATCAAGAAAAAAAGCAACAAATCAAAAAGAAGCTTTATTTCCTATCCCAAAAATACAAAAATGCTGACGAAAGCCAAAAAGAAGCAATCAAAAAGAAAATATTAGATTTAGTTGCAACCGCATTTGATTTAACAACCAAGTATCGTGAAGACCTAATCAACAATTCTGAAAAAAAGTTAAATGCTGCCTTTAAACGCCTAAAAGCTGCAAAGGAAATACTAAACCGTCGAAAAGAAAATAGGAATAAACATATCAATAACTATGTAGAAAAATTATTAAAATAATTTTTCTGCAATAAGTGAATCCAGTCTTCGTTATTAAAAAGAGAAAAATTTTATAATAGGCATATTAGATTTATATTTCGTATATATTGAAAGGAGAGAGAGATGTTTAAGTTAAAAAGTATTTTAGTTGCAGCGTTAATGTGTGGCACAATAACTTTTGCAAGTGCAGAAGAAAGTTGTGAAAAGAATACACAAAGAGGAATTGAACGAAAAGGAGAAGAAGGGAAAAAAGGCGACAAAAGACATCGGATGATGAAAAGAGGCAAGCAGTGGTTTGCCAACCTTCCAGGCACCAAAGAAGAGATGCAAAAAAATAGAGAAAATATGAAAAAAATAATGAAATCAATTCACGAAAAAGGAAAAGAAGTTCGCACAAAATATAAAAAAGAAGGAAATTCAAGGGAAGAGACAAGAGAATTAATAGCTAAGGCAATGCAAGAAGCGGTAGCAGAAGTTGCCGAACAAATGGTGAATGAAAAGATAAGGCACTCAAGAGCCATTGCAGACATCTTAGAAAAGAATAAAGCGATAGCTATTGAAAAAATCAAAGAAACCATGAAAAATAAATACCAAATGCGGAAAAGGAAAAATCATAAAAGACGCAAAGGCAACAGCAATGAAAAGCAACAAAAAAGAGAGCAAGAAGAGGGAGCAGTATTTTAAGGGCATGTAAAAAAAATAAAAACACTTAGGACAGGTTCTCCCTTTGCCTGCCCTAAGTGTTTATTCCCGGCATCGACATTTTTAATTTTTAATTTTTAATTTTTAATTGTTAATTGCCCCGGTCTTTTGAGGAAATTAGATTTATTTGTATCCTTGAATTTATTACCAAATTCCATATACTAAAAATATCAATATTATTAATTGGAAAAAATATGGAATTATTAAGTTGGAAAACTGCCAGCGGAGAAGAAATTAAATATCGACGGTGGCTCACCGATACAGATAAGTCAACTCCTGCTATTTTGATGATGCATGGTGTTGAAAGTCATTCTGAATGGTTTAGTGAAGTAAGCGAGAATCTTGCCATTAAGGGTTGGGGCATATACGCTCCCGATAGACCGGGCTGGGGCTGTAGTGCAGGAACAAGAGGTCATCTCAAAAGCTATAAAGATGCGATGAACTTTCTTGACTCCTGCACATGTGAAATATTAAACAAACATTCAGAAATTCATCTCGTTGGACTTTCTTGGGGTGGCAAATTTGCTCTTTATTCAGCTCTAAGGCGTCCACATTTATTCAGAACAATAACCTTGATTGCCCCTGGGTTAATCCCCCTTAACAGTGTAAGCCTATGGCAAAAGGCAAAAATTGCAGGCGACATCATTTTTGGTAATGGGGAAAAAAATATTGATTTACCAATCAATCCAACACACTTCACAACTAATGAAAAAAAATATTCCTATATCATAAATGACCCTATCAGAATAAAATCAGTTTCTACCTCATTCTGTCTTGAAAGTATCAAGATGGATAAATTCATTCAAGAAAACATTTATCGCCTAAAAATCCCTGCCCAACTTCTATTAGCAGAAGATGACAAAATTATTAATAACCCTAAAACCGATAAATTATTTGGACGGATTGGCTCACAAACAAAGATAACAGAGACATTCCCCAATACTGCTCACAGCTTAGTTTTTGAAGCACCAACAGAAAC
>CAMZKK010000071.1 GCA_947311175.1 uncultured Planctomycetota bacterium
AGTATTTATTAATAATTGGATTGTAGGTAAATATTATTGAAGGAGTATCTATAACGTGGCATATCTTGGTATTGACATAGGTTCACTGTATGTGAGCCTTGCACTGATTGACAAAGATGGAAACTTAGTAAAGAAAGCATATCTCAAACATCAAGGAGAACCGATAAAAACCCTAAAGAGCGGATTGAAAGATTTTCCAGTCGATGACATCGAAGGGGTGGTGAAAACCGGCTCCGGTGGTGCCGACATCAACTTAGATGGAAAATATATTAATTCTATTGTATCGCAAGTAGAAGGGGTCAGAACCTTAAATTGCGGTGCGAAAAATATCATTTATATTGGTGGAGGCTCGTTTTCACTCATCCGCCTTGACGAAAATGGCAATTACAGTCATAGCACCTCAAACTCTGCTTGTGCGTCTGGAACAGGAGCATTCCTCGACCAACAAGCATTGCGACTACAAGTTGAACCGGCAGAGCTATCAAAAAAAGCAATGGCATACAAAGGAAAAATCCCGGGAGTAGCAACTCGTTGTGCAGTATTTGCCAAGAGTGATATGATTCACCTTCAGCAAGAAGGATATTCAACAGATGCCATCGCTGCCGGACTTTGTCGTGGGCTTGGACACTCAACGGTCGATGGCTTATTGAATGGGCATACCCTAAAAGGCACAACAGTTTGTATCGGTGGAGTTGCCAAAAACAGCGTGGTTATTAGCGGGGTAAACAGCAATCTTGGATTTGATACCATCGTCCCGGAAAACCCTGAGCTTATTTCTGCAATTGGCGCTGCCCATTATGCAAAATCCAATAAAATCAAGACAAAGGTTGAGCTTGACAACTTAGACAACAAAAAAGAAGATAATCAAAAATCATTTATGCGAAATCGTTTAGAATTAAAATTATCAGAATATCCTGATTTTAAATATCACGATTACTATCGTGATGAAAACAATTCTGAAATCGCAATTATCGAACCTCGCAGTGGTAAGATTGAGGTTTCCCTCGGAATAGACATTGGATCAACCAGCACCAAGGCAGCAATTCTCGACTATGACCAAAAAATGATTGCTTGGGTTTATTTAAAAACTGCTGGCAATCCAATCAACGCAGTTCAAAAATTGCTTGACGCAATTCGCTCACTACAAAAGAAGGCTGGCTTTGAGTTAGTCATCAAGGGTGTTGGCACTACCGGCTCAGGTAGAAAGATGATTAAAGAGGTTATCGGAGCCGATTTAGCCATCAATGAAATTACTGCTCACGCAAGGGCTGCCGTATTTCTTGATCCTAAGGTTGACACAATTCTTGAACTTGGTGGACAAGATGCCAAATTTACTCAACTTCAAAATGGCGTAGTGTATAATTCAATTATGAATTATGTTTGTGCTGCCGGTACCGGTTCATTCATTGAAGAGCAAGCACAAAAGCTGGGAGTACCGATTGCTGAATATGCAGACTTTGCTATGAGCAAGGAATGCCCACCGACCTCCGACAGATGCACCGTATATATGGAACGAGACCTTGACCTTTTGCTTGCTAAAGGATGGGAAAAACAACAAGTTGCCGCAAGTGTTCTTCATAGCGTTCGGGATAATTATCTAAACAAGGTTGTTGCCGGACTTCACATTGGAGACCATGTTTGTTTTCAAGGTGCAACTGCTCGCAATAAGGCATTGGTTGCTGCCTTTGAGGTTGAATTAGGAAAGCCGATAATGGTTAGCCCATACTGCCATGTTACCGGTTCACTTGGGATGTGCCTACTGGTTCAAGAACGCCTAAAAACAAAGACAGCTTTTAAAGGACTTAAATTCGCAGACGAAAAGGTAAGTGTTAATTATGAAACCTGTGAATTGTGTCATAATCTATGCAGTCTTTCAATCATCAAAACAGATTCCACAACGGTTGCGTGGGGATTAAAATGTGGTAGAGATTATGAATCGGACAAACCTGTAGTCAAAAAGAATCCAGGTTATGAGTTTTTACGCAAGCGAGATATGGCTTGGCGAAAAGATATTCATCTCAAAAAGAATGGTCCGACAATTGGACTACCGAGAGCACTTGGAATTTATGGTTATGTTCCACTGTGGCGTGAGTTTTTCCATAGCCTTGACTGTAATGTTCACCTTTCATCAAAAAGCACTGATGCAACAATGAAGGCAGGGACAGCAATTTCTACTGCGGAATACTGTGCACCGGTATTAATGAGCCATGGCCATATTAAAGAACTTGCGGAGGATGAAAAAGTTGATCAAATATTTCTTCCGTATATGTTAAGAGAAAAAAATGAGCACAATTTTACCGATGCCCATTTTTGTGCATATCTCCAAGCTCACCCTGGCGTAATTACATCAATCAAAAGCCTAAACATTAAAGACAAGTTGATTTCACCAATAATCCAATTTCAACAAACTAGAGATTATATGATTGAAAGACTGTTGGAAACTGTTGGAAAAAGATTAGGTAAAAATAAAGCGGAAATCAGTGTTGCCTATGAAGCTGGAGAAAAGGCTCAACAAGAATTTAACAATGAATGCCAAAGTTTAGGCAAACAAGCATTGAAAAAAATTAAAGAAGAAAAGACACTTGGAATTGTCATTGTCGGACGACCATACAACGCAATGGATCCGGGAATGGCTCTCGACCTTCCACGTAAAATTGCCGACATGGGGTACAATGTTGTCTTTCTCGATATGCTTGACCTTGATTACACTTGGGTAAAAAACGAACATAGCAATATGTTTTGGCATTATGGACAAAAAATCCTTGCTGCTGCCGACTATGTTCTCAAACATGACAATTTATTTGGCATCTACTTTACCAACTTTATGTGTGGCCCTGATAGCTATATTCAAACCTACTTCAAAGAAGCAATGGCAACTAAGCAAAAGCCATATATATCATTGCAATTTGATGGACATGGAGCAGACGCCGGCTATCTAACAAGGATTGAAGCTGCGTTAGAAAGCTTTCATTCATGGCGTGGCATTCCTCGCCCAAAAACCGAAGAAGTAGCTAAGGAAATAAAATAGATGAAAATAACCACTGATTGGCATATCCATACCAACCATTCTTGCGATTGTGCAAAATCAGACATGGGAGTAAAGATACCTGAATTGATAGCAGTGGCTGAAACAAAAGGAATTACGGATTTCGGGATTACCGATCACATCTACACCCCCTACAATCTCGATGATTTATTTCGCTCAAAAGAAGAGTTTGATGCCCAACCATTCAATCCTAATTTTCATTTTGGAGTTGAGGTAAGCGTGGTATCAAGATGGGAAATTGAAGAGATTGAATCGGGAAGAACTTTAGCAAAGACCTATGGACTTCGTGAGGGTGGAGTGCAAGGGTGTGAATTAGCAATCGGAATTACCGAAGAAGATATTTCAGAATATGGATTTGAGTATGTGATTGGCGGAGTTCATTTTCCGATGTATGTCGAGATTACGAGGGAAAATATAATTCAAGACTATGCAAGGCAAAACCTATTTCTTGCCTGTCATCCATTAGTTGATGTCGTAGCCCATCCTTGGTGGTGGCATGGCCCGAATGGTGAATGGTTTACTAAAGAAAGCGGATTATACCAAACCGATCCATGGCTTGATGATTTCGGGAAAATACCTCTATCCATTCACGATGAATTTGCAGCAGCTGTCAAAGAAAATAAGACTGCGGTTGAGATTAACCTTAATTGTGTATTCAACAAAAAATACCCGGATGATTTCACCCGGCAATATATGGATTACATCGCTTATTTGCACGAGCGAGGAGTAAAGTTTTCAATTGGTAGCGACTGTCACGAAACAGAATATAATCCACAATTTGGCGAGCTTGAAAAACTACTCGAAGACATTGGAATATCGAATAAAGATTTATGGAAAATACCGGAAAGAACAAAGGCGTAAACAATCGTTTTCTTCATCAATGATCAGTGGGGAACGAAAAACAAAAAAAATAAAGGAATAAATTATGACTAAAGAAAGAGCTGAAGAACAAAAAATAGATGTCAAAAAAAATGCGAATGGTAAGCATATGTTTATCCCCTCAATGTGCCCAATTGGTGCCCGACTTATGTCAGGAGTATTTAAATCCATTGGCTACAATGCAATGCCTCTTGAGATTGATGCCGAGGCATTAGCCACCGGCTACAAACATACTGCAGGTGGCGAGTGCGTCCCTTGTCCTTGCACAACCGGGGCAATCATCACCAATATGAAAGCAAAAGGATTGAAGCCATCAGAGGTGGTTGTATTTATGCCTACCGCTTGTGGGCCTTGTCGCTTTGGTCAGTATGCAAAACTTAATGAGATAATTTTTGAAAAATTAAACTGGGAAGATATTGAATTTTTAAGCCTTAGTGCGGAAAACGCCTATGGCGGTATCGATATTACAACTCGCAAGAAGATGTATTTTTCATTATTGGTTGCCGACATCATCAGAAAATTTGGAATGAAGATTCGCCCCTATGAAAAAGAAAAAGGTCAAGCAGATAAACTGATTGAAGAATATACAGCGTTATTTGAGATTGAGTTTGAAAAAGAGAGCAGCGATATTGAAGGATTGTTGACAAAGATGCGAGACTCTGCCTTAAAGATTGAGGTTGATTCAACGCCAAAACCATTGGTTGGGGTTGTTGGTGAAATCTATGTAAGAACCGACCCATTTATCAATATGAATCTCTGTCGTAGAATAGAAGAACTTGGTGGGGAGGCATGGCTTGCTCCAATTAGTGAGTGGATTTTATATACTTCCGAATGCTCAAGAATGGTTGCCAAAGAAAATAGAGAAGGCATTTTTACCAGAATAAGACTGTGGTTTGAAGACCATTGGTTTAATTCTGTCGAAAGAAAATATTACGACCTCGTCTCTCCAATCTTAGATGACAGGCGAGAGCCTCACATCCCAGAGGTTATAGAGACCGGAGAAAAATATTTACCGAAACAATTTGAAGGAGAGGCAATCCTCACCCTCGGAAGAGCAGAGCTCTTTGTTAAAAAGAATGGAGCCAAGGCAGTAGTCAACGCCTCTCCAATGTTCTGTATGCCAGGAACCATAACCAGTAGTATTTTTCCAAAAATAGAGCAAGAATTAGAAGTCCCAATAATCTGTAATTTTTACGACGGCTCAGGAGATCCCAACCAGTCATTAGTCCCGTGTATGCATTATTTGTGTGATGAAAAAAATAATGATTGAAAATAAGTATAGATGAGAGACTTATCGTGAAAAGAAAAACTTTGATGTCATGGAGCAGTGGCAAGGATAGTGCTTGGGCGTTGTATAAATTGCAAAAAAATCCTGAAATTGATTTGGCAGGATTATTTTGCACTGTCAACGAAAAGTTTGAGCGTGTCGCGATGCATGGAGTTAGGGTTGAGTTGTTAAAAAAACAGGCGAACAACATCGGGCTACCGTTGAAAATAATCGAAATACCATATCCATGCAATAATGATGATTATGAAAGAATAATGGGTAAATTTGTCAAGCGAGCAAAAAATAATGCTATCGAATGCTTTGCATTTGGAGACTTGTTCCTTAAAGATATTCGGGAATACAGAGAAGAAAAATTGAAAGACTCAGGAATAGAGCCAATCTTTCCTCTTTGGGGAATACCAACCGACACACTCGCAAAGGAAATGATTGACAGTGGCGTAAAAACAATAATTACTTGCATAGATCCCAAAAAAATACCGGAAGAGTTTATCGGCAAAGAATTCAATAAAGATTTTCTGCAAGCACTACCTGCGAAAATTGACCCTTGCGGAGAAAATGGAGAATTTCATAGTTTTGTCTTTGACGGTCCAATGTTCAAAAAACCAATAGAAGTAATTGTCGGAGAAATAGTCCATCGTGATAACTTCATCTTTGCCGACATAAAGCTAAATTCCTCAGTTGGAATTAACAACTAACAACGAAGATAGCTCTACGAGCGATATTTAATGAAGTGAAATCCTGTATTTTTATACCCTCAGAGGCGCGTGCTTTTTAATTAAATCCCGCACTAACTGAAAAATTCAGATTACTTGTCATCCGGGTATTTAATTCTGGAATGGAACATTGCAGTTAGAGTTCTTACAAAACTAGCCTCAATCGCTGAAATATCCTTAAAATTAAGTGGCGAATGGTCTAACTGTCCGGTGGTTAATTTTTCCATAGTTATTCGATGAACGAGACTTTTTATCCTTGCCGGGCTTGGCTCTTTTAATGATCTACTTGCAGCCTCTACACTATCAGCAATCAAGACTATCGCAGTTTCCTTTTTAGTTGGCCTAGGTCCTGGGTAATGAAATGTATTTTCACTAACCGTCACAGAATCGCCCATCTGTTCTTTTAATTTCTGATAGAAGAACCCAACCATAGTATCTCCATGATGCTGTTCGATTATGTCAATTATATCGTGTGGTAAATTATATTCATTTGCCAATTCAACACCATCTTTGACATGAGCTGTGATGATGAGGGCACTTATGGTCGGAGATAAATTATCATGCCTATTCTTCCCCGAATCATTTTCAGTAAAATATTCAGGTTTAATTATCTTGCCAATATCATGATAATAGCTACCAACCCTTGCCAGTAAAGAATTAGCTCCGACAACCTCTGCGGCAGCTTCTGCAAGATTACCAACCACGACACTATGATGATATGTGCCTGGTGCATCAAGAAGTAACTGTCGCAGACAGGGATGCTCTTGATCTGATAATTCTAGCAATGTAATATTAGTTGCTTTTGAGAAAAGATTTTCAATTAATGGTAAAAGCACAGTAAAAAGAATTCCTCCGACAATCCATGAAAAACCATCGAATACTCCTATCCACAAAGAAAACTCCCATAGTCCTCTTTCACCTACCTCATAGCCAACAAGTCCGCTGTAAGAAAGTCGCCAAAGACTCTCAGCAAGGAAATTAACACCTCCCGCAACAATACTCGCCCGAAAGATATCACTTCTATTCCTAACACTCGGAACCAAACAACAAAATACCCATGCACTTCCAAGCAAGGATACAACCTCACCAATATCAATCCTTGTTATCACAAAGATAGAATATGCAAATAAGCTTGCCGCACCAATCCCAACCCTTGGTCCAAAAACAAGGGCAACGATTCCGGCAATAATTCCGATTGGCACTAATGTAATCGTAATGCCGTAAATCATACACAATTGCAAAATCCACATAAATACAATCGCAATTATCAAAACAAGAATAAGCTCTCTCGATTTGGAAAAAACCAAACTCTCAAACTCTGAAATATAAAGCAAAAAACCAATTGCCCCGATAAAAATAAGGGCTGCCATTCCTAACAGTCGAAAAACCTTAACCGGTTTATTTTGTTGTTTTTCAAATGCCTCTACCTCAGCTCTTATTTTAGCAATGTCACTAACACCAATAGCCTTACCTGCCGGCATTAATAATTGTCCATTTTTTATTCTTCGTGCTGCCAACACCTTTTGTTTAATAGTTTTTTTTAATTCTTCATCAGATCTCTTTTTATCAAAACTAAGGGATGGCTTAATATTTTTGGCAACAATAGAAGAATAAGCCTTACAAAAACTTTCTCCAAGAAATTGAAATTCACTTTCAAAATAGGCATTTAATGGCCGTGAAATTGTCTCTATTGAAATTGGTCCGTCCGGTGAGCCAACTTTATCTGAATCATCCTCTTGCCAGGCTGAAACAACTTTTATCCTTTTGCCGAATTCTCTGGCGTAATCCTGTTTTGATAAAATCCCTATGCTAAAAAATTCATTTTTTAAAACTCTATTTCGAGTCGGTTTAATAATATCATCATATAGATTCATCCGTAGGCGTTGCCGTCTAAATTCACGAATAATCACCGATATATCTGTCGGCAAAACATTCAATTTCAGCGTTTTTGCATACTTGACCAACTCTTTGCTTCCATCATCAATGGTGTAGTCACCATCTTTCGCAATAGCATGTGCCTTAACTAAAAGTTTTGAGATTGGGTTAAAGAATTGCCATACCCACTGCGAATGTTCGTTATAATATCTTGGAAAGTTTTTTTTAAGATTGACTTCTATTCTCTTGGCTTCTGATTTATTGTTCCATTCAAAATCTTGTCGAGCATAGATGGAATGCCTTAAAACTTGACCAATACGATAAGGAACTAATTTCGGTCCAAATATACTTGGGATAAGAAGCAATAAAAGCAAAAGCGAAACAACCAATATTCGCCTAAAGGTTAAGTTATCACCGATATGAATACGAGCCTTCATGCTTCGTTTTTTTACAGA
>CAMZKK010000072.1 GCA_947311175.1 uncultured Planctomycetota bacterium
CAAGACAACATCGCTACTACCATGCTCAAACCCCACTGCAAGTTGATTCCCTCGTCCCTTAGCAGAATGCAGAACATTGTGCCCTAATGCCTCAATTTGGCAGACAGTATCATCGGTGCTTCCACCATCAATAACTATCAGATTAAATTTAATCGCACTCTCATTAGCAAAGGAGATTGATTGTTTTAATGACTGCAAGTGAGATTCAATTCTGGTTCCCTCATTATAAACAGGGATTAAAATATCCATACTTTTAGGAGAGGAAAAGCATTTGCCGGGATTTTCTTTTTTCACAATTAGTTCCCATACGAATAACCCAACAGGGATAAACCAAGTAAAGAACCAAAACAATTTCACCTCCATCCACCCGCCACCGAAGTATTGTTTTGACATGACCTGAAAACCAAAGGTAATGGTTGCACACAACAAAAAACCGCTACGGCTATGTTGAAAAACCAAGAGCAATACCAATGGAGTCAGATACCAAATATGTACGCATGGAAGACAAAGCAGACACCAAAAATATGCAAAGAACATGGCTTTCATTGAACTATATACTGTTCTTTCACTGTCTTGACAGAACAACCAGATAAAAATAATTCCCCCAGCGAAAACCCCAATCATTGCCAACATATATGCGTTGCCATTTAAAAATAATCTTAGAAATTTTGGAATGACATCATTATAAGACATCTTGCCTGAAAATGTCAGAAGCCCTGCAAGCATACCGTTTTCAAGAAAAGGAATAATTGAAAGAAAAGGGACAAGAGACATAGGAGCCAATTTTATATTTTTTCTATTTATGAGGAATGGCAAAAATATAAGGGATAGATACTTTGTCATTACCGCAGTGCCAAGCAAAAGAAAAGCAAGCATAGACAATAATGCAAATTTACCCATTGAATCTTTAGAATTTTCAGCCAATGCAAATAAAATTAATGATATTAGAATAAACAAAATATGCAAAACATCAAAATGCCCCTCCCCTGCACCACTTAATAACACCAATGGATTCCACGCATAAATAATTAACCAAAATTGAGGTCGTTTTAAAATTGCTAATAATCTACTCAACAACATCAACACCAAAGAATCTATGAGGATAAAAAACAGCTTAAAGGCAAATAGCGAATAACTTATTTTAGAAATAATCTTGAATATCAGTAAAGCAATCGGGGGATAGGCGGTAGAGACATCTTTGTGATTTATGCCGGTGAAGATTCTATCTTGACTAAATTGTTTAGCCATTTTCTTTGGTGATGTGGTATATGGATTAACGCCATCGTTCATCACCAACCCCTCCCAAGCATAACGATTGACATCGTCTGATAGTTGATAACTTACAAAGAAAAAACGCAAAATAATTCCAACTAAAATAATTGACCAACCTGAAAACCTACCCCCATCCTTTGTGGTTATCAATCGGTAAATAGCAAAGACACCGGCAACGAATACAAAAGATGATATCCATGGACGAATACTAACATTGCCAATGCTCGCAAGAAAGACATTCGCAAGCACAATAATTCCTGTTAATATAAAAGCTCTATATTTTGATTGCTCACCCATTTACCAAATCCCAATATATCCAACCGGAAGGAAGTTCCACGCCTTAGCGTAAACATTAACTTTCTTGGTTTCATTGCCTTGTGAATCTACAAAAACTCCGCCGGCATGTGCCCATTTCAAAACCCCTCCTCGGAGATTTGCCACCGTGGTTATCCCTTTGGCTTTTAGCTGATAGGCATAGATAGAGCTTCTTTCACCAATCGTACAATAGACAAGTATCTTTTTAGATTTGTAGTAATTAAGGTTTATTTCTAATTGCTCTTTTGTTATTGCATTTTTAATAATTGATACCTTGCGTTCTTTTACGGTTCTGACATCAACCAACACCCAATCATCAATGGTTTGTTTGTACTCTTCTGCTGAAAGATGTTGAATATCAGGAAATTTTTTATCATACTCATTACATTTTTTTCAAGCACAGTCACCACCCCTATATTTTTTTCGGCAGAATATAAATCAACAACAAGCAAAATAACCAGGCATGACATTACAATTAAACAAATTTTCATAGTTAATCATCCTTTTTTTCATTGTTAAATTTGAGCACATTCATCGGACAAACAGTTATACATATTCCACAATGAATACAACTTGAGTTTTTATTGGAAAATGATTTTTGATTTTTAGCAAATTCCATCACATCTACTCCTACTTGACAATAGCGAGAACATTTTCCACACTGGATACAATGTTCATTCGAGATTATTTCAAGTCGACCATACCAGCTACTAAGAATTTGCATATACTTTGCTAACGGACACCAATATCTACACCATACCTTACCACCCCAGATTGGGTAGAGGGTGACCGGAATAACCGCAACGAACCAAAAATCCACAAGCAAGGAATATGCTCCGTGCCATTTTCCTGCGTCAGTAGTATTACCGTTATAAACAAACAGAATAACCCCCGCACTCAAAAATGCCCAAAACATAATGATACTACCCATAAACTCCCACCGCCTACTCTTTGCACCTTTTAATGATAAGTGTCGCCATCTGTCGCCAAAGGTTTCAGCAAGCCCACCACAGCCGCAAATCCAAGTACAAAATCTTTTACCATGCCACCTAACGGCAATTGGAATAATCACAAAAGTTATAATCGCACCAACACCAACAAAACCCCATCGTAAGTCAGTAGCACTTACTCCTGTCATATTGTAAAAAGAATCAAATAATAATGGGAATGGGTTGTTGATAGCATAAGCTCGCCACCAAGTATTGCTCGGCAGAAAGACGGCAAGAATACACTCTATCAATAAAAATGACATAAGCTGAAAAGTTATCAATGATAAAAAACGATAGGTTTGATATCGGTCTTTGCCTTGTCGATTCCAGCGTTTCATCGCCTTAATCCCAAAAATTATCATCAAGGTTGTATAGAGAGCGGAATACCAAAAAGAAGTATTACTAAATATAGAGGGAAGGTTTTCGATGCCTTGCCCAGCCACAACAAACGGGGCTTTGCCTTTTTTCCAAGCGTAGAGTAAATACACCGCTATAAATGAAAATACCAAGGTTGCATATCGTTTTAAATTCCAAACAGACTCCATCTCAACTCCAATTCGTTTAAAAAATGAAACCGGAGGGACATTGCCAAGCATTTCAAAAACATAGTCATTTTTCAATTCAGTTATCTTTTTGTTATCATTATCCTGCAAAAGAGCCTTAGCTTCTTTAATTTCCGTCAAAATGGAATTAAACTTTATTTTAATTTTTCCTTCGTGCTCAAGATTTGTTAGAGCCTCGATATTTCTAACCTTCGGTCGATTGAAAGACCTTCCACGATAGGCAATAGTTACCTTGCTATTTTCGGCAAGAGAGATAGCTGCCTCTAAAGCAACATCACCACCTCCATAAATCAAAACATCCTTACCTGCATAATCGGCAGGATTTTTGAGGGTATGCAACACCTTAGTGTGATGAGTCTTTTCTCCAGGGACATTTGCCTTTCGTGGTGAGCCCGCTTTACCAATGGCAATCACCACATATTGGCACTGATAACCGTTTTGATTTTTCTCAGTAATCACCTTAAATCCACTGATATTTTTGTTTACATCAACAACCTTTTCTTGAGTAATGATATTCAATTTTTTTTCAGAAATTATGGTTGCAAATTTATTGATTGCCTCCTCTGTTTGCCCCTCAACAAATGGAATATCACCTTTTAACTCCATCATTTCCGGCTCAGCATATAAAATTTTTCCTTTAGTAAAGTTCCTTAAGGTTTGAAATGTATCTTCACTTTCAAAGATGGCTACCTTAAAACCCTGCTCATGCAACCTTAGACCTGTTGCAACCCCACTCACTCCAGCACCGGCAATAATCACATCGTAGTCGCATTCAGATTTTGCTTGAGGATATTTTTTTAATTTTTCAGATAAGGTATTTGCCAGTTTATAACCATTATTGAGTCCAACCTTCACCAACGGAGAACCAGCGACATCACCAAGAAGATATAGACCGGAAATATTTGATTCACCGTCATCCGAAACCTTAGGTAGTTCAGGATACGATGGTGATGGTTTATCTGGTTTAAATAAAGATTTCAAAAAACTAAACATAGCATTACCTCTCCATCATCTAAATTCCGCAGTTAAAACGGAATTTAATTAAAAATTAAGAATTAACAATGAAGGTGCTTTAGCTATCGCTAAAGGAGGTTTTGATAATTTGCATCACCTATATTTCATTAAATATCGCTCGTAGAGCTTCCTTCATTGTTAATTATTAATTGTTCCTTGTTAATTATTCATTATCATACCCGAAAAGGGCATATTCTTCTAAATTCCAACTGCGGAATTTAGGTTAAACCAAAGCTATAAAATAAATTCATTTCGTCTTAAAAAACAATAGTTTTTACGCTAAGGGTTTTCCCTCGTATTCTTCTTTCTTCATCAGGCAAAATACTATCACTAGGCCACAGCCCATCAACCAAGGTATCTGCATAACCATTACTCAACCCTGCAACAAGCATCTTCTGCCTAGTATCAGAAGCTGGATATGATAATCTATGCCAACAAACCTGAATCCTGTCATCTAATTGGTTTATTGTCATATACCAGCCATCTTGCGTTCCGTCATTTGCAGGCATTCCTACAACTCCGGCATTTAGCCATAGCAGATTTGAAATAACTTCGCCAAAAGGAATTCCGCAATGACCAGCAATCAACCCATCAAGACCATCTTCTAAACTTTTCAATTCACTCAATTTGTCTTCATCTTGTGATGAGGAAAAGATAAATTTATTGAGGCTACTAACACAGCTATGAACAACCAAGAATCTTCGTTCAGCAACTGCAACCGTCAAAGATTTCGGCAATGTTCTCATCCATTGTCTGTTTTTAGTTGATAAATTTTTATTTGTGTAACCAAACCACTCTACCGATAATTTAGAACAGGTACTTCCTTCATCAAAGCCGCAACCACAATCGGAATCCCCTTGCGTCAAGGATTGTTCGCAATTACCCATAACCACCTGCACTCC
>CAMZKK010000073.1 GCA_947311175.1 uncultured Planctomycetota bacterium
ATCAGTAATTTTATAAGGAAATACTATACCATATCGTAATATTAATGTGCAAGGAATTATCTTGGTTGCTGTATTTAATTTAGGATTAATTTATCTCCATCAGAATCTATCTTTATTGTGCAATCTTCAGGATACTCACCATTTATTATTTTTTTGGCAATCTCGTTTTGTAGTCTCTGTTGAATGATTCGATTTACCGGTCTTGCTCCATATTGTGGGTCATAGCCATCTTTGGCAAGTAGCCCGAGTGCTGAATCACTTATACTTATATTCCTATTGCTTTGTTTAAGGGTTTCTTCTAACTTTTTAAGTTGAATTCTAAATATATCCTTAATTTGTTCTTGTGAAAGTTTATCGAAAATAACTACTTCATCTATTCTGTTTATAAATTCCGGGCTAAAGTGACTTCTTAGTGCTTCCATAACCTTTGCATTAACTTCAGTGTCATTAATGTCTTCTGCCTCTGCGATATACCTACTACCAAGGTTTGAAGTCATTATGATTATGGTATTTTTGAAATCAACAGTTCTCCCTTGACCATCTGTCATTCTGCCATCATCTAAAACTTGCAACAAGGTATTGAATACATCGGGATGAGCTTTTTCAATTTCATCAAAAAGAACAACACTGTATGGTTTTCTTCTTACAGCTTCTGTCAAATAACCGCCTTCATCATATCCCACATATCCGGGAGGTGAGCCAATAAGCCTTGCTACAGAATGTTTTTCTTGAAATTCACTCATGTCTATCCGAACCATATTTCGTTCATCATCAAATAAAAATTCCGATAACGCCCTTGCTACTTCAGTTTTGCCAACCCCGGTTGGCCCCATGAAAATGAATTTTCCAAGAGGTCGATTCGGATCTTGCAAGCCGGCCCTACTTCTTCTTACCGCATTACTTACGGCATTGATTGCTGATGTTTGTCCAATTACTCTCTTTTTGATTTCATCCTCCATCTTCAATAATTTAGACATCTCGCTTTGTAACATTTTTTTGATAGGTATGCCTGTCCAACGATTTACAATGGTTGCGATATCTTCTTCTTCAACCTCTTCTTTGAGGAGGGCACCGTTTTGTTGAATCTCAAGTAGTTGCGCATTTGCGATATTGATATTTCTTTCTAACTCAGGAATTATACCATGACGAAGCTCTGCCACTTTGTCTAATTCGCCTCTTCTTTCCGCAAGTTCACTATCGGTTTTCGCTTGTTCTATTTCCTCTTTTAGCCTTCTAATAGTAGAGATAGAGTCCTTCTCTGTCTTCCATCGAGCAGTAAGTTCGGTGATTTTTTCGTTGAGATTTGCCAAATCTTCTTTGAGTAATTCCTTTCGTTTTTTAACCTCTTTTCCGGAATCCTTACTCAATGCAGTTAATTCAATCTCGATTTGCATTTTTTTTCTTGTCAAAACATCAAGCTCATGCGGCATTGAATCAATTTCGAGACGCAAACAGCTACACGCTTCATCAATCAAATCTATTGCTTTGTCGGGAAGAAATCTATCCGTGATATAGCGATTAGATAAGTTTGCCGCACAAATAAGTGCAGAGTCTTGAATTCGTACCCCGTGATGAACTTCGTATTTTTCTTTAAGTCCACGCAAGATTGCGATAGTGCTTTCAATGTCTGGTTCGTTGATTACTACCGGCTGGAATCTTCTTTCAAGTGCAGGATCTTTTTCTACATATTTACGATATTCATCTAAAGTAGTTGCGCCAATACATCTTAATTCACCTCTTGCCAGTGCAGGCTTTAACATATTAGCTGCATCAGCAGCACCTTCGCTTGCTCCAGCCCCTACAATGGTGTGTAGCTCATCTATGAATAAAATCACTTCCCCTGCTGCTTCATTTATCTCTCTAAGCACAGCCTTTAGTCTGTCCTCAAATTCTCCCCTATATTTACTTCCAGCAATCAATGAGCCAATATCAAGAGTAACAACTCTTTTGTTCTTTAATCCTTCAGGAATATCTCCGGTAACAATTCGAATGGCCACCCCTTCAGCAATTGCGGTTTTTCCTGTTCCCGGCTCACCTATTAGCACCGGATTGTTTTTTGTTCTTCTGCTCAAAACCTGCATAACCCGCCTAATCTCTTCATCTCGTCCAATAACCGGATCAAGCTTTCCTTGTCGAGCCATTTCTGTTAAATCACGGCCGAATTTTTTTAATGCTTCATATTTATCCTCTGGGTTTTGATTAGTTATTCTTGAACTTCCTCTAATTTCGCTCAATGCCTTTAAGATGCTGTCTTTTGATATACCATGATTGTTTAAAATAACTCCGCAGGTATTTTTTTTGTCATCTGCAATAGCAATAAAAATGTGTTCGGTTGATAGGTATTCATCTTTTAGTTTGTTAGCTTCTTTCCATGACTTATCCAACAGTTTGTTTAGCTCTTTTGATACATATTGCTCTAAGTCACTTCCTTGTACTGCAGGAATCTTTTTTAAATTTTCTTCAATTTCTTCCATCAAAAAAGAAGGTTCAGCACCAAGTTTTTTTAGAATGGTAGGGACAACTCCACCATCTTGATTCATAAGGCTTGTAAGCAAATGGATGTTTTGAATCTCTTGATGATTGTATTTCTCAGCAATTTTCTGTGCCTCTGCAAGTGCTTCTTGGGTCTTGATTGTTAGTTTATCCATTCTCATAGTGCTGAACCTCCGTATTTAAGTTTGGGCTATTTAATTTTTACCTCAATTTGTTTTGGTTTTTCTTCAGTTAGCTTAGGTACTGTTAAGGTTAAAATTCCATCTTTATATTCGGCTTCAATCTTTTCGACATCTACAGTTTGTGGTAGGGTAAAGCTGCGTGTGAATGAGCCGTATGAACATTCTGTTCGATGTTGTTTGCTGTCTTTGATTTCTGTTTTTTTCTCACCCTTGATTGTTAACACATTGTTTTCAAGATTAACGTTTACATCTTCTTTTTCTACCCCCGGTAATTCTGTTTTGACAATAAAACTATCTGAAGTTTCATTGATATCGACAGCAGGCATCCAATCTCCTACCTCAAACATTTGATTTTCACCTTTGTTATTTTTTCTTACTGAATTGTTAAATCTGTCTAAAAATGCTTCCATTTCTGAAAATGGGTTCCATACTGTGATACTCATAATAATTCTCCTTTCAAAAATAAAACAACTAAATAAACAAACCATAAGTATTCGAAAATTTAAACACTGTATTTTATGTCATTTTATCACCTCCTTTTCTTTGCATTTAGGATTTACAAACAAGTTATTGTGATATTTGCAAAAACTGTTCCATTTTAGGTTGCATCGTTAAGTTATTGTCATTAAAGCAATTAAAACAGTAGTAGATTTTGGCTCGTGATACCTCCTTGTCTTTTTGACAATCTTCAAC
>CAMZKK010000074.1 GCA_947311175.1 uncultured Planctomycetota bacterium
CCCTAACTCAAAGACCTCATCAGATTTAGTTATTACCTTCATCAATCTACCTACTAAGGTATTTAAAACTTCGGCTAAAGCATCTCTAACCATGTCATCGGTTAACTCTTCACCTTCAATCCCTAGCATATTTTCACCTAAGGTTTTAGCTAAGGTAACCGGCATAATAATTGTCAGACATCCCTCAATTGGCTTGACAATATTTAAACATGACCACTGCAAATCTCTATCAATATCTAATTTTTCACTACTTCTCAACACTTCAGAAAATGCCATTCCTTCAAAAGTTAAAGAAACCTCTTTAAGAATTGCCTCATCTAAAGATGAATGAATTAATGCCATAATTATCCCTCCCAATCTTCAATTTTTTCCAATGCGTCCATAATATCTGGAGGCGAAACCGGTTTGCCAAGAACGGCTAATGCCCCAAGAGCTTTCAATTCTTCTTCTCGTGCCTGATTTGAGGCACTTGATACCACAATAACCGGAATACAATTAAGCTTCGGACTTGCTGAAATTCGTTTTACCAACTCAACTCCACCCATTACTGGCATAGAAAGATCTGTCACAAGTAAGTCAGCACCGTTTTCACGCAAATAATCAAGTGCTTCTTTACCATTTTCAACCTTGATAAATTCAGCATCGTCAAGCCCTGCAATCTGTAAACATCTAACAATAAACATTCTTGCGGTGCTACTATCATCTGCAACTACAATTTTTTTCATTTTAATTCCCCACACCAACAGCCTGAGAAAGAGCCCCTGATGTTTTTTCAAACTCAATCATAACATCAAAAACTATTCGCTCAAATACCTCAGGTGATATATCTATATATTTTGTATAATTATTGTCTAATGTATAACGCAAAGAATCACTGCCTGTTCCACTACCACCCATCATTGAAATAACATCGGCAAGATGAACAACATAAACAAGTGATTTATTTTCATCGGGGGCTTTATCCGGTTCGTGGTGATATCTGATAACACTTCTCAGCTTCAACGGTATATTCCAGTGGGCAGCCAAGAGCACCCCTGCCTCGCTATGGTCTGTGCCTAATAAAACCTTTTCTGCCTCAATAAAACTGCGACCCTCAACACTATCTATATCTTCCATTACCTTGTCTAATGAACCTTCTAGGTAGCCAGACATAACTGATTTTCCAATATCGTGGAGAAGTCCGGCAGTATATGATTGCCCGGGATCTACTGGCTCTTTTGAATGATGAGCAATCTCACGAGCTGCAATTGCGGTTTTGAGCGAGTGCATCCAAAGCTCCCCGCGCTTACCGGCATAGCCATCAAGTTCCTTAAATAAAACAGTTCCGGCACATAACCCCATTGCAATTCCTACCACTGCTTTATCACCAAGGTACGAGATAGCCCTCATAATTGAATCAACCGGCTCAACCATCGCAAAAGCTGCTGAATTTATTACATTTAGTACTTTTGCCGTTAGGATTGGGTCACACTCAACAATATTTACAACATCAACAAGATTGTGATCTTCGGTTCCCATCAACTCAACCAGTTTCATTGCACTTTGTGAGAGAAATGGAATAGACTTGATATTATTCATTAATTCATCAGGTTTAATCATTATCCTTGTCCCATCTCTAAATACCTTAAAACTATTTTTTTTACTTCATCAACACGGAGTGGTTTATTCAAAAATGCATTTGAACCCATCGCAAGCAAATCGGCAACCTCAGATACCGCAACCACACTTGACATTATAACGATAGGAATCATTGAGAACTTTTTCTCATCTCTTACCATATTGATTAATTCTTTACCATTTATTTCAGGCATAACAATATCAGTTATTATTAGTTTTATATCGTCATTTTTTGACAATTTATCCCACGCTTGTTTACCATTACAGGAAATTATTGCATCATAACCTAAATCCGTTATCACTTTTTCAAGCACAAGGCAGATTGTTTTGTCATCGTCCACTATCAATATTTTAGTCAAAACAATTCCTTCCTACTATATTTCCCAGTCTTTTTTACCTGGTGAAGATAGAGTAACCTTGCCGGTATCTATAGACACCGAAACTGTCCGACTAATATTTCCTTCAATATCCTCACTTCGAGGTCCCATTCCATATTTCCACAAGATTTTTTTTATAGCAAGTCCATTTCGCTTACCAATATTAAAGGTATTGTTAGGATCCATTACACATGCCCCACCAGCAAGTTTAACAATAATAGAACGAGGATTTTTTACTCCCATTGCCTTCATTTTGTCTAATAACACCGGAATTCCGGTATCTGCAAAATAACCAGGACGGTCTTTCACCTTGTCTGGGCTTATTTTTGATTCGGGAAGGGCAACATGAACCATGCCAATCGTTCTCGTTGCAGGATCCATAAGGATAGCTGCAATGCAAGAGCCGAGAGCAAACGTTTTGATGATATCGCCGGGCTTATTGACAACTCCGTAATCGCCAACTCCCAAAATTTCAGTTGCCATTTTTATACTTCCACAACCTCTTTTTCTGTAATAACTTTTGAGTCTTCAACCGTTAAAGAATAATCAATATTTTTGTCAAGCTGTCCATCTTGATGTGCCATATCTATTAAGCTACCAATATCAATAATCAGACTTATCGTTCCGTCACCCATAATAGTACAACCGGAAACACCTCTTGCTCTACCAATGTATTCAGATAAGCCCTTAATTACTGTTTGTTGTTGACCAATAATTTCGTCAACAAACATTGCATAATAATCACCGTCATCTTCAATCACAACGAGGATTCCATCCTCAAGCCTAGTGAATTCTGGTTTTTTATTGAAAAATTCATGAAGCCTAATAACCGGAACAAGTTCATCTCTCAACCTTACCACCTCTTGACCATCCATCGTTTTTGTAATTTGATGTTTTTGTGGTCTAAATGATTCTTTAATTGATAAGAGAGGAATTGTGTATTTATCGTTGGCAATCCGAATCAGCATACCCTCGATAATTGCAAGTGTTAGCGGAATGCGTAAGATAATGGTAGTTCCAACCCCTAACTCAGTTTTAATATCAACCTTGCCTTTTAATTTTTCAATATTTCGTTTTACAACATCCATCCCAACACCACGCCCTGAGACATCTGATACTTTTTCAGCGGTTGAAAATCCCGGCTCAAAGATTAAGCGATAAATTTCATCGTCACTCAAATCAGCGTCTTTATCAATAACGCCTCTATCTATTGCACGAGCAAGAAGCTTATCTTTATCAAGCCCCCTGCCATCATCTTTGATAAGAATCCAAACCTCACCACCTTCATGTCGTGCTTCAATGGAGACAAGTCCAATTTCTGACTTGCCAACAGCAAGTCTTTCATCGGTTTCTTCTTGACCATGATCAACCGAATTTCTAACAATATGAACAAGAGGGTCGGCAATTTGTTCAATAACAGTCTTATCAACCTCGGTATCTTCGCCCTTAAGTTCAAGCTTAACTTTTTTGCCAACTTTGACCGACAACTCATGCACAAGTCGAACCATCTTTTTAAAGGTCCCTGCTAACGGCACCATTCGCACCGACATTGAAATATCTTGTAAATCCATTGTGATTCGACGAAGATGATGAGCAGCTCTATCAAAATTTTCTAATTCCTGACCTTTTATATCAGGATTATTAGTAACCATAGATTCAGCAATAACCAATTCCCCAACTAAATTAATCAACATATCTAATTTTTCTAAATCCACCCTAATATCTTTTCTTGCAACTGATTTTCGCTTGGATCCACTACTAATTTCTTTTACCTTTTTCTTTGAATCGGCTTTTCTTCGATTATTCCCTTTTGCAATCGCAGAAGTAACCTTAGTTTTTAAAGTGGCAACATCAAAAGGTTTATCTAAAAATTCATCAACTCCAAGTTCCATCAGCTTAACCAATAAATCCTTATCTCCATATCCGGTAACAACCATTACTGGAGTAACTGAATCGGTTTTCCTAAACATCTTAATAAATTCATAACCATCAATTTTAGGCATTTTTATATCAGAGATAATCAAGCTATATTCTTTACTCTTGCCCTTTATACTAGCAAGTGCTTCTTCCGGATCTGAAAAAAGATGAATATTATAAGTGTCGCTCAAAGCTGTTTTGATTAACTCACGCACCTGTTCTTCATCATCAACAACTGCAATCTTTGGTAGATTATTATCATCATCACAACTCACATCCTTAACCGTATCTTGCGATTCATTATTATCCACTAAGGAATTTACAGAAGTAGGTGCTTCGTTTTCTTCGGCATTATCCTCAGCAGGACTTGCTTCTGCGGCAACTTCATCTAGCAGTTCCCCCATAACCTGCCATCCTTGAACCTTACCTTTGCCACCTTTAGAAATATCTGCAATTCCATCTGCAAGGACATCTATAATTTTGAGCAAAATTGAGCTACATTCCTCATCAAACTCTAATCTACCGCTACGAATAAGATCAAGGACATTTTCTGCCTTATGACTAAGGCCCTCAAGGTCACCATATCCCATAAATCCACAATTACCTTTGAAGCTATGAATACTACGATAGGTTTCTGCTAACAGTTCTTCATCAACCTCATCTGCGTCCTGAATCTCTGAAAGACGAGCTTCTGCAACATCTAATTGTTCATCTGCTTCTTGAATAAAACTTTCGACCATCTCCTTAGATAGCTCTATTTGAGGCTTTGCCACAGGCTTTTCCTCTACTTTTTTTACAGGAGCAGGAGCTTGTTTTTTAGTTTGCTCTGCATTTGATTTAGTCTTTTTCTTCTTCCCGGTAATTCCGGCATTTGCCTCAGCAAGTTTTTCTGAAACAATTTTTCCTTCATCCTCAAAACCCTCATCCACAAGATTTTCTTCAATGGAATCAATCACTTCTCTCACAAAATCTATAGTGGTACACAATAAGGTTGTATGCTCTGTAGAGATTGATGCCTTTCCCTTTCTGAACAAATCAAGCATTGTTTCTGCTTCGTGGGTAACTTTTGAGATAGTATTAAATTGCAAAAAACCAGCACTACCCTTCATCGAATGAAACAACCGGAATACGGTATTAATCAATTCAGAATCAACCTCACCGGTATCATCAGCAATCTGTTGAATCTCTATAAGGATAGGTTCAACATCCTCAAGCATTTCCCGACTTTCAGTAACAAAACTAAAGACAAGTTCTTCATCAATCATAATAACACCCAATCATGTAAAATTTAATTTAATAACATCAAATTACTTGTTTATAACATAAATCAAAAACCTATTTTATGCAAGAAGTTGTATGTTTTTTTTTATTTTTTTAGCACTAAAACAAAATATTGAATTGAAATATCGCAGTTGTAATTTAGAGTTAAAGCAATTGCCCTTTTCGGTATAAGAATGAAGCATTCAACAACAAATAATAATAAAATTATTGAAATTAAAAAGCTCATCTTCGTAGATTGTTTTCCTTCAATTGAAAACTTTATTTAACAATACTAATCTTTAGCAAGAAGATTACTTCTTTTTTATCCTTGTTTATAGATTGTGATCTAAATAGTTTGCCTACCGCAGGGAGTTCTTTTAGTCCTGGGATTCCTGATTTTGTGATATTTTCAAATTCCTTAAATAGTCCGGCAATAAGAACGGTATCTCTATCTTTAACCTTTACCGTAGTGGTAATCTTTCTCGTTGAGATGATTGGACGATCAGAGCCTTCTCGCCAGCCGGTAATTTCTGAAACTTCAGGAGTAAGCTCAAGAATAATATCTCCACCATGAGTAATTCTCGGAGTAACGGTAAGCTTTACTCCGACATCAATATAATCATCTTCCTTTGTATTAGAATTACTCATATCTCGATTTATTGTTCTTGAGTCATAAGTACCGGGAGCTAATTTTCTAAGTCCACTATCAAGGGTCTTGCTGTCGCTAAATTGCTCATAGCTATTTTTGTTACTTTTAAAATATGGAATCTGTTCACCGGCATGAAACTCTGCCTTACTGTTATTGACAACTTTTAGACGGGGAGAAGCTAGTAAGCTTATTTTCTTCTTTTTTGCCAATAAATCTATTTGCGAATTAAGAAATTTTATCTTATTTCCATCCATTCTACCAATCATAAGACTTGCAGCCGATGACACAGAAGAAGAAGCCAATCCGGTTTTTAAAGCACCGGAAAAGAATCCTCCCGTACCAGAACTACTAACCCCGCCCCAATTAAATCCAATTCTTTCGCCTTTACCCCATGAGACTTCAAGAATCTTCACCTCAATTTCAACCTGCGATATCGGGCGGTCAATTAGTGACAATGCCTGAACCATACTGATTACATAATCACATCTATCTGTTATCAATAAAGCAGGATTATCAACATCTGCACTAATCTTTCCCAATAACGATAATTTATTTTTAACGATTGACATTGCATTATTTGGTGCAATGTGATCAAGCGGATAAAGAACGGTGACAAATGACTCCGGCTTCTTCGCAGACAACTGCTCAATAATTCTAGCATCTTTTTTATTGGTCAAACCAATCACATCACCAACCGGTGAATCAACATCGGTAATGTCAACAACAACGGTTGTCTTGATGTCCTTAGGGGCAGTTTCATCAATCTTTACAATCGCAAACTTTATTATCAAAAGTCCATTCTGCTCTCGGTCAATATCTATAAATTGATATAAAATTTTTGAAGTTGCAGAGATGGTAAACTCAGCAGATTTCAAGTCACGACCTTTTTCTGTATACATAACATTCTGATTTAAATAACTTCCACTTTTGTCTTTACCCACAACTTGTTTCAGAAAATCAACAGTCATCTTAGGTTCAATCTTGTTTTCAAAAATCCCAATCCCATCAAAGATTAAGGAAAGGCTTGCTTCCTTACTTCCCTTCTTTGGATTATTAATGATTACTGTTATCTTATTTTGATCAAAATCAGGCATAATCTCACCACCGAGATTTTCACTATCTTCTTTGTATTTTTCTTCAACAGTCATCACAAATAATGCCTTGTTCGCATCTTTTACATCTTTGCTTATACTAATATCTTTGATTACTCCGGCGACAATGCCAGTTGATTCTGCAGAATTTACAAAAGAAATCGCAGACAATATTATAATAATAAAGTGGCTAAAATATCTATTCATCATAAATTACCTTAAATCAAAGACCCAACGAGTTATGCCACTTGAAACACTAAAACTATACGATAACATATATTGCTCCGCAGCCCTAAAATAGATTCTACTATTTTTAGAGCTAATCAATCTACCGTTTTTATCATAACCAAGAATATGTAATCTTTTGTTTTCCGAACTAGCTCCGTAATTTCGCAATAACAATGTTATATAAATAGTTGATGAGGTAAATCTTTTATCAATTACCTTAATCCCCACTTGCGAGTCATCTTGCGATTTTTCTTTAACAAAAGGGATGTCTGTTTTTTTTATAATTGGCGATGGCGTCTCAACAATAATTGGCAAAGATTTCGTATCCGCCATTACCTCTGAGACAACAGAATTGTTCTTATTTTTTTGACAAGTTTTTTTGTCAAGAATTGATTCATTATATTTAATATAATTGTTATTTTCAAGAGTTGCATCTGTCATCTCCTGACAGACCTTAAGATACAAATCTGCTTTCGGTTTTGCATCTTCATCACAACCAACACTAAGTAACATGAGCAGAAAAATAACAATTTGCTTTAAATACATTCTCATAATAATCCATTCAGTAAAACTATCTACGAAATATATGCAACAAAATGCTTTTGTAAATCATTTTATGAAATAAAGATATGGATATACAAGCCTAAATTCCGCAGTTAAATCGGAATTTAATTAAAAATTGAGAAGCATATGCCCTTTGTGGGTATAATGGCAGTTGTCTTTTATTTGTTAAATTGTAAGATTTTTTGCATAATATTTTTGCTCGCTACCCTATGCCCAAATTTACTCCAATGAGTATCTTGCAATCTATACATACTATGTCACTGTCTCTCTCTTTCTC
>CAMZKK010000075.1 GCA_947311175.1 uncultured Planctomycetota bacterium
TAACTTTTAATTATTAATTATTTACCGCTTATCCGAAATAAATATCCCTCGTTGAATGCTTCCCTCGCCCATTTTTTCACAAATCAAATCTGTTGTTTCTTCGATTATTTCTGCCACATCAATTTCTTCCCGACTTCGGCGGTTTTCCCAGCGCTCAAAAAATCCAGTTGTTTATTTTCAAGGACTTATGACTTTTTAGAGGTGGGTTTGGTTTGTAGTGCCTAGCTACATTTTATACTTGACGCGGATTTTTGTTTTTATATAATACAGTTATGTTTATAAGAATTAAATCTTCAAAAAATAGTTCAAACCGTTCGGTACAGATTGTTGAAAGTTACCGAGATGAAAATGGTAATCCTAGACAAAGGATTGTCAGGCATATGGGTACTGCTTCTTCTGATAAAGAAATCAAATTACTTGAGAATCTAGCTGAATACGCTAAGGCTGAACTAGAGGCAAAAAAGACTCCATCATTATTTAAGCCTCAGGAACTTGCAGAATTAGCAATAGAGGCGCGTAAACGAAGGAATGAGGATAAAGAATTAAATGTAAACCTAAAAAATATAAGAGAAGAAAGCCGTATCACTACTGGCATCCATGAGGTTTTTGGCAAGGTTTATAATGAAATTGGTTTTGATAAATTATTAGGTGCGAGAAAGAAAGTATCGGCAAAGAATTTATACAATATGGTAATGGCAAGGATTGCAAATCCTAAGAGCAAGAGAGGAAGCGTAACAGATTTATCAAATGATTTTGGTATAAATATTTCATTGGATAGTGTCTATCGAATGATGGATAGTATTGGTGATAATGTTGTAGAAAAAGCATGTGAGTTAAGCCATCAGAATACCAAAAACTTACTTGGTGATGATATTACATTATTATTTTATGATTGTACTACACTTTATTTTGAATCATTCACTGAAGATGAATTAAAGAAAAATGGATATAGCAAAGATTTAAAATTCAATCAGCCACAAGTTGTTTTAGGGCTATTGGCTACAACAGAAGGACTGCCTGTAGGCTATGAAGTATTTCCAGGCAATCAAGCAGAAGGAATGACACTAGAGACAATCATTCCAAACATTATTGACAAATACAAACTAAAGAGAGTTATCTTTACGGCAGACAGTGCAATGCTTAGCAAGAAGAATTTGGATTTTCTTGAAGATTCTAACTTAGAATATATTGTTGCTGCCAGATTAAAAAGTTTAAGTAATAACTGGAAAAACAAAATCACCAATACCGATGAATATTCTTCTGTAAAAACAGAAAATGAATATGAAAGGCTTAGAAGTTTTGACTATGGTAAAGACAGAAAGCTAATTGTTACCTATGGGCAAAAGCTGGCTCGTAAAAACAAATATGACAGAGACAAGGCAATAGATAAACTCCGTAAAACATTAAAAAAGAGTTCTAACCCATCGTCTTTGATAAGTAATTATGGTTATAAAAGATTTTTAAAAATAGATGGGAAAGCCAAGGTATTTTTAGATGAAAAACGATATAAAGAAGCAGCAAAGTTTGATGGACTACACGGTGTTATTACAAATGTAAAAAATTTGTCTGACAGCCAGATAATAGATCAATATCACGGATTATGGCAAATTGAAGAATGCTTTCGCATTAGCAAACAAGATCTCAAGATAAGACCAATCTATCACTGGACACCGAAAAGAATAAAGGCTCATTTACTAATCTGTTTTGTTTCTCTAGTTTGTGTAAAACATCTTTCCTATAGAGTCAAACTACGCTTTGAATCAATGTCTGTAGCAAAAATAGTAAATTCACTTAACCATATTCAATTAAGTATTCTCTATGATAAATCAACAAAAACCAAATATGTGTTACCATCAAAATTCAATAACGCTGCAATCAAAATATATAAAACAATGAATCTGGAGACAAATACCACCCCATACAAGTTGAATTAATCTCAATAATCTAATCAAAAACACAAAATGTAGTGCCTACCAAAAAAGTGGAGCCCTTATATATCAACAACTTATGACTTTAAACCGCCGAAGTCGGGAAATGCTATCTTAGATTGGATTCAAAAATATGGGTTAAGGTAGCTTAATCCGTGAGCAGCAACCTTGTTTTTTCCCATTCCCCCGACAGCTTTTCCCTTGCTCCGGACAAATCTCAACATTTCCACCATCAATACTCAATGGCTTGCCTTTAATAATTGCAGTAGCTATTTTCTTATGAGCTGATGCAAGTAGTTTGCTATAGGTTGGGCGAGAAGTCCCCATCAATTCGGCAGCTTTTTCATGATAGACATCTTCAATATCAGATAGGCGAATTGCCTCAAGCTCATCAAGCCTAAGCTCGACAACTTCAGAAGCCTTAATCGGAACTCCAGACGGCTTAAACATTCTGCATTTAGGTTGCTGGCAAATCATCTTTTTCTTATGAGGTCGTGACATCTTTTCTCCATATCAAAATAAAACCAAATTCCACAGATGCAGTGAAATTTAGGTCTATCCTATTTCCTTTTATTTTATCTATCTATTTTATAGATTCAATAGTTTTGTTAAATCTAAATTACCCGGTTAACTGCACAAGGAAATTTAACAATTCACCATTGACAGATTAATAAACAAGATTAATATTTTGATATGATTTATATATCTGCCATCTATTTCTTTATCTTTGCACTAGGGTTATCGCTTGCATTAATGCCGATAGTCAACTGGTTGTCCTATCACTTCAATGTCTTAGATTTTCCTATCGGCAAAAAGAAACAAAAAAAACCGATGCCACTCCTTGGCGGAGTGGCAGTTGCTGTCGCCTTTGCCGCAACAGTAATCATCCATCTTATTATAAAATATACCATTGATGGCTCATCTTTTTTGCAAAACACACTATCTTTTATCCTGCCATACATAAATCATACTATTTCAAATTCAGGATTATTTCAACTACTGATAATCATGAGCGGTGGAGCAATAATTTTTACTATTGGCATTCTCGATGATGCTATTTTTTTCAATATCAAAAAAAGACTTATTTCAGAATTTGTAGTTGCCACAATTGTTGTCGCCTTAGGAATCAAGCCTTCACTTGGGGAAATACCTGATTTTATTACTTGGCCAATAACCATTATCTGGATTGTCGGACTTACCAATTCATTCAATCTTATTGATGGAATGGACGGAATGGCTGCTGGTATTGCCTTCATTTCTGCTATGCTCATGGCTGTATTTTGTTTTGCAACCGACCAAATAATGATTGGTTTTTTATTAGTTACACTTTGTGGCGCCACTCTTGGTTTTTTGAAAAGCAATTGGAATCCCGCAAAAATTTACATGGGTAGTTGCGGAGCATTATTTTTAGGATATATGCTTGCCACAATTCCACTTACTGTTGCCTTTATGCAAATCGGCAGTTTCAATAGTGCAATATTTATGCCACTCGTAATATTGAGTGTTCCAATCTACGATACAATCAGTGTTGTTTTTATACGGCTATGGAATAAAAGAAGCCCCTTTGCTCCCGACCATAATCACATTTTCCACCGCATTCAAAAGCTTGGACTAACAATAAAGCAAGTGGTGCTGGTTATATACTTGCTTTGTTTCGCGGTTGGCCTTAGTGCAATGTTTTTACTATACGCCCCCACCTGGCAAGCATCTTTGATTATTATCCATATAATTGCGATGTATGGAGTTTTTGTAGTTTTAGAACTAACCGGAGCAAGACTGACAAAACGACAAGAACTTGTCCTTTACGAAGCTAAATATCGTTATGCCGACGATGACAAAAACCACAAAAAATATAAAGCTTTGATAAGAATGCTAACTGCTGATGGTGCGGAATTAGAGGTTTCATACGAATCTCTAAAATATCTTGCAATAGCTTTTGCTGAAAAAAGAGAAATAATTGTAGATATAATCCCTGACGAAAACGAATTCTCACCTTTGTCAATCAAAGCTAATGTAAAAAGCATCTGGCGTTCTTCGGAACATAAAGGCTTTGCCGGGGTCAATTTTATATTTACGGATGATGTTGAGATGAGAAAAATAAAATCATTGATTGTCGCAATCATTTATCCTGATAGAAAAACTACAAATATTGAAGAAGAGCACAAAAAAAAGATTGCCTCTGGTCGATTTAGAGCAAGGAAGAAAAAAATTAAAGAAACATAATTTGACCAATTAGCCTTATGTTGTATAGTTAAGGTATAAATCTTAGGAGTAGCAATTATGAATATTGGAATTAATACTGCGGTTAGTGCCCTCAATGCCTATTCTCTACAACATACGGTTAATGCAAACAATATTGCCAACATAAATACTGATGGGTTTAAAAAAGAGCGTGTCTTAATTGAAGAACAAGCACCGCAAGGGGTTAGTAGCACCTTTGAAAAAATTAATACCGAAGGCTCCCAACGGGTTGAATATTCAAATGGCAACGAAGAAATAATAGAAGGTTCAAATGTCGAATTGGCAGAGGAAATGCCTAACGAAATTATAACGCAACGCTCATTTGACGCCAATACAACAATAATCAAAACCGAAAATGAAATGCTTGGCACTATCCTCGATATGATTGCTTGATTCTAAATTTAACCCAAGCCTGTTCAGAAAACCAAACATCCCTAACAGTCACCGAATTCAGTTCTTCTGCGAATCTCAATTATTGAACAATAGAATCTTCAACAAAGTAAACAGTCAATAACATCTATTAACCCCAAAGCATATTTAACCTAAACTGCATAGATGGAATTTAGATTTATTTTATTTGTCCATTTTCAAAATAATCAATTAGGTGTTGAGGCACTGATGGAATAGTTTGTAGATTACCACCGGAGCGCATAGACTTATGTCCCATTACTCCTACAGCAACTGAATTTCGTGCGGCAACCGGTGAAATCTTTGCATCCGCTTCACCTCTTACAAAATCAACAAACGAATTTACAATACTAGGGTCTGCACCGCCGTGAGAGCCGGCAACAGGTTTGAGTTTATGAATTATATCCGGAGTTTTTCTCGGACCTCTTTGATTCCAAATATGGACTTCACATTCATCTTCATTGCCAATATTTTCGATTCTTCCCTTAGTTCCAATAAATGTATAATTTCTTTCTGAGTCGGGAGTATAGTGACATTGCATATAATTTGCTTGAATACCATTTTCGAGTTGCATCATAATCATATTATGGTCTTCAACATCAACAATTGGCGATATTCCTTTTTGAGAAAGTGGAGGCCAATTTTCATCATGCCATGATGCATCACCCCGAGTGTCTGCTGAACGTCGTTCGCATTTGTCATAGATAGAAAGCATTCCCATGCCAACAACAGATTTTGTATATCCATTAGTGAGCCAATGAATAACATCAATGTCGTGAGCTCCTTTTTGAAGTAGAAGTCCATTGCAGTATTTTTGTTCCGAATGCCAATCTTTAAAGTAAGCATCACCACCGTACCCAATGAAGTGACGACACCATACCGCTTGGATTTTTCCAATTATTCCAGAGTCAATAATTTCTTTCATTTTAATTATCACCGGCATATGACGCATATTATGTCCGAGATATAATTTCGAGCCTGTTTTATATGCTGTTTCCATAAGGCGATCACAGCCTTCAATAGAAATAGCCATTGGTTTTTCAAGATATACTGCTTTACCTGCTTCGAGGGCAGCGATTCCCTGCTCTTCGTGTAAGAAATCCGGGCTGGTAATAAATACCGCATCAATTTCTTCCATTTTGAGTAATTTTCGATAATCATCGGTTTCAAATATTTCATCTCCGCCAAGTTGCTCTTTAAACTTTTTAAATGCTTCAAGATTAACATCTGCACCGGCAACAACCCTGACTCCATCTTTAGGTTTATGCGCAAATGAACCAATGATGCCTCTTCCTCCTACTCCAACCACTCCCAATTTGACTTCTTTCATTCTATACTCTCCCGTAAAATTGATATTTTGTCTGTTCTGAATTTTTGCTTGTGAAATTTAATTTAAAATAAAGAAGGATGTGTTAATTTATCACACATCCACATTACAACCCATAACATTATTGTGACTATCGTCATCATTACACTTCCGATGCATAGGCGTGACCAAAGAGGTAATTGTTTACCGATAGACTCTTCAGGTGGAGGACCGGCAACTGCTTCTTTTTTTGATTTTGGCTGTTCTGATTTCATAGTATCACTCGGGTTAATTTTTTGAACCAATTCTCTTACTCAAAATTATAGATATTGAATCTGCGATATTATATATATCAAATGGTTTTTTGATTATTTTGGTTATTGATTTACATTCTTTAATTTCTTCAACATTAAACATCGTACTCTTGCCGGTTATTATGATAATTTCCGGTGGCTTGGATTTTAGCATTTCCATCTTTTTAACAAATTCAATACCGTTTAATTTTGGCATTTGTAGATCAACAAGGGCAATATCGAATGGGTTTTTTTGATGTTCGGCAATTGCATCGAGACCATCATCGGTGGAGAATATGTCATGACCCTTGCTTCTTAAAAGGGTAGCGAGGAGTAATTGAATATCTTTGTCGTCATCAAGAATTAAGATTCTTCCGGTTAAGTCTTGCGCTAAATTAGAATCAACTGGTGCCTCTGCATCTTCCTTTTCGGTTCTTGCAAGAAACAAAGTAAAGGTACTGCCTTTTTCAATTTCACTTTCAAATTCTATTCTTCCATTATGGTTATGGGCAATGGTATTGCATACACTAAGCCCAAGTCCGGTTCCTTTTATATCGCTGGTTATAGAATCTTTTTTGGCATATTCTCCTTTTGTTGAAAAAAAGGGTAAAAAGATTTTTTCCTTTTCATCATTAGGAATGCCAAGTCCTGAGTCTTTTACGCTAATAAAAAGATAATCTTTAGTTTGCCCGGATTTAACAATAACAACTTTTTCTTCCCTACCATAAACAGCATGTCTGGCATTTATCAAAAGATTCATTATTATTTGTCCAATTTGACCGGTATCACAATTTATTTCAGGTAGATTTTTATCTAACTCTAATTTGACGATAATTCCTTCTGAGTTAAGCTCTCGACTCACGATACTAAGAGTTTCGTTTATTATGTCATTTAGATTTGAATTTTTTTTGCCAATAATTCCCGAACGAGTAAATGCCAAAAGATTTTTTGTTATTCCGGTTGCACGTTTAGCAGCACCAAGGACACGTTTTATATATTCTCTTGCCTCGTTATCAATATTGCAATTAAGCGATAATTGGAGGTAGCCAATAACGCTGGTATGGATATTGTTAAACTCATGGGCAATTCCGGCAGCAAGAGTTCCCACTGCAGCTAATTGTTGTGCTCTAACCAGTGCCTCTTCTGCCTTTGCTCTTTCAAGTCTATGTTTAGCTCTTTGCTCCGCAATTAAGAGTCTTAAATTAAGTAAGCTAAGAGGGAATGGCTTGGTGATATAATCATCTGCACCAGCATCAAAGGCTGTTTGGAGGTGTTTTGGGGTGTTGTTGCCGGTAATTAGAATTATTGAAATATATGATGAGTAATCTACCTCACGTATTTTTTTGCACAAATCAATACCGGTTATATCGGGGAGTTTCCAATCCAAAATCACCAATTGATAAAAGTTTTTTGTAAATGCTTCCCAACCTTCTTCTCCTGAGGCAAAGGAATCAACCTCATACCCTCTAAGACTGAGACTTTCTTCTAATAAAATTCTCATTGTTGAGTCGTCTTCAATCACTAGGGTTTTTTTGTTATTCTCAAATTCTTTTAAAATTGAATGTACCATATCTCCCCCATAAAAAACTATACAGCATAATAATTAACCTAATAATTATTATATGTCAAACAACTACTTTGTTTTAATGTAATATTTTCTAAAATTATAATTTTGGGGATTTTATAAATATTAAACAGCTTGAATAGGTTGTTCTTCAAGTGGAAGAAGGGGGATTCTTGTTGTTAAAGGATTTACAAATTTACAAAAAGTTTCTTTGTCACAACTTTTCGCATTATCGCAGTTTAGGTAAGTTATAATAGTTCCATCTGATTTTTTTCTGGTCTTTGATATTTCTTCAACAATAGCCATTACCTCAATAGCTTTGGTATCACAAAAGCACTTTTTCTTACCAATCATTTGTATCCTTTCGTATAAATTAAGTTTGACTTTATATGTATTTTATCGGCAAAAACAAGAGTTATTTTGAATTTTATATAGGCTGTTTTATAAATAAATATGTCAAAAATTAATATCGGTAAACGTTTAATCTTTGATACGGTTTTTCTTTTTTCGAAAATTTTATCTTAGAATTCACCTGTGCATTTATGTATAATATTTTTTATTGTTATTGTCGGTTACTTTAAGGCAATAAATTATTTTTAAAGCCTTAAATAGACTCAAGGCTGAGGTCAAAGTATATTTAACAAAAGGGGGATTAATCTTGAATAAAACATTTTATTATATTTGTGCTTTATTGGTTTCGGTGTTATTCATTTCAAGTTGCAGCAAACGCATTGGAAAACCTAAAATTTCATTACGAAGGATTAGAAGTAAAAATGTTTCCGGCACCCCAACTAAAAAAGTAGATACCCTTTTGAGACAATTAGATCAAAAATTTGTCGAACTTCAGGGCTGGAAATCAAAGGTTGATATAAATAGGAGAAGGGAAGAGGAAGCACTTCTTAAGATTCGTGAAGAAATTTCTCAATTAAAGGATCAAATTTCTCTTTCATTGAAAACTAAAAACGATCAGTCAAATAATTATTATCGCCCACAAAATAACGAATCATTGCTATCGAGAGAAACTTCATCAATGTCCGGGCCGGATGGTAGTTCTTCTTTAGACACATCATTTTATTCTAAAGTGCCACTTAAGTCATATAAAAGCAACAAAATTCCCGAAGTGGCAAAGTTTGTTCCTCAGTCTATTAATCCATCAAAGAAGAATAATTCTAAAAGCTTAACAGTCAAAGCACCTCCATTTCTAAGAAAAAATTCAGTGTCTATGAATAATTACCAACCTAAAGATTATTCAGCAAGCGATAAAGGTTTAGCCACTAATTATTCAAAAATCCAAGTTACTCTCAAAAAAGGAGCTACCGTAGGGAGAGTTTTATGGATTGAACGACGTCAGGATGAAAAGGTACTTCGTATCGATATAGGGACCCTCGCAGGACTCAAAAAAGATAGCTTAGTCTCTATCGGTGGAGTTGGAGCTGGTTGTAGTGTTTGGAAGGTAGTATCGGTACGCAAATATAGCAGTGTCATCAAAAGAGTTCCCACATCGCCAGTTGGTGGGGTGAAACGTGGAGATACTGTTTATCAAGTCACACGTAACTAAACTTAAATTTCGCATCAACTGTTTAATTTAGGTTGAACAAAAATCATCAAATAATAGAAAATTATTTTATTAAAACCCTCTAAAGACACAATATATAGTGGCCGATAAAAAAAAATAAGAATATATGGTTTTTTTTCTTGGATAATGCTACCGGATTTGTAGCATTATCCTTTCAATATTTTTAAGAAAGAAAAGAGGAAAAAATGAAAAAAGAAGCTAAATCCGTCGTGGCAAAAAAGAATCAAAAAAATAGAATAAAACCAATCTTAACCTCAAATGCAGAAGCTGTGCTTAAGGCACGGTACTTACGAAAAGATAAGAGTGGGGTGGTTGTTGAGACGCCAGAGCAACTCTTTTTAAGAGTGGCTGAAGTCATTGCGAGTGCCGAATTAAATTATGGAATGAGTGATGCCGGAACTGAAGAGGTTAAAGATGAATTTTACAATATGATGGCAACCGGTAGATTTATGCCAAATTCACCAACCTTGATGAATGCAGGTCGTGAAATGGGCATGCTTTCTGCTTGTTTTGTGTTGCCGGTAGAGGATAGTGTTGACGGTATCTTTCAAAGTATTAGAAATACCGCAATGATTCAAAAAGCGGGTGGTGGTACAGGATTTTCTTTTAGCAGACTTCGCCCAACAGGAGATCATATCGCTTCAAGTGGTGGAACAACCTCAGGACCATTATCGTTTATGAAGGTATTTAGCGAAGCAACCAACGCCATTCAGCAAGGTGCGTTTAGGCGTGGAGCAAATATGGGACTGATGAGAATAGATCATCCAGATATAATTTCATTTATAAAGGTTAAAGAAAATTTGGAAAATCTCACTAATTTCAACCTTTCAGTCGGTGTAACCGATAAATTTATGAAGATGCTTAAAACTGAACCTGATTCAGCACATAGATTATTAAATCCACATACCGGAGAAAAAACAGATTTATTAAAAGAAGATGGCAGTGCTTGGAGCGTGCGGGAAGTTTTTGATGTTATTGTCAAAAAGGCATGGAAATCGGGTGAGCCTGGATTGATTTTTCTTGATACAATCAATAAAGCCAACCCAACTCCTCATGTTGGTGAAATCGAGGCAACAAATCCCTGTGGAGAACAGCCACTACTTCCCTATGAATCTTGCAATCTCGGCTCCATAAATCTTGCTTCATTTGTTTCTGATGGCGAATTTAATTGGGATGGATATTCTAAAACTATTCAACTGGGAACTAGATTTTTAGATAATGTAATTGATGTTAACAACTATCCCATTCCTGAAGTTGAAGAGGTAACCAAAGCTAACCGAAAAATAGGACTTGGTTTGATGGGTTTTGCCGATACCTTATTTAGTTTAGGAATTGCCTACAATAGCGAAGAAGGGCTTGATTTTGGGCGAAAGGTTATGGAAATTCTCAATGAGGAATCTCATAAAGCATCTCAAAATTTAGCAGAAAGTAGGGGAACTTTCCCAACGTGGAAAGGAAGTATTTGGCACAAGCAAGGTATCAAAATTCGCAATGCAGCTACTACCACCCTTGCCCCAACCGGAACTATTTCAATTATTGCCGATACCTCCGGGGGAATTGAGCCATTATTTTCTTTGGCATTCTTACGCAATATCTTAGATGGGCAGCAGTTTATTGAGGTTAACTCGATATTTGAAAAAATAGCTGAAGAGGGTGGCTTTGGTAGTGAAGAGTTGATGAAAAAAATTGCCAGAGAGGGCTCAATAAGCCAGATTGAAGGCATTCCCGAAGAGATTAAAAAAGTGTTTGTTACTGCCCGAGACATTTCAGCAGAGTGGCATGTTAAAATGCAGGCAGCTTTTCAAGAATATTGTGATTCATCAATTTCTAAAACTATTAACTTTTCTGCCGACGCTACGGTTGAGCAGGTAGAAGAAATTTTTCTCTTAGCATATGAAAAAGGTTGCAAGGGAATTACAGTTTATCGAGATGGCTGTCGAAATAACCAACCAATGGCGCTTGATAACAAAAAGGAAGAAAATAAAACTGTTGAAGAGAAACCGGTATTTACAACCGTAATTGCAGATGCAAGTAGCTTTGTAAAGCCAATGAGACTTCCGGAAATAATGTCGGCAATTAGAATTAAACAAATAACTCCATTTGGACATATGCACATCAAAATTATTATTGACCCATTAACCGGTAGAGAACGCGAAGTTTTTGCTACTCTTGGTAAGGGTGGTGATGTTGCTTGCTCTGACCTTGAAGCTATTTGTCGTTTAATCTCAATGTATTTGCGAGTAAATGGCTCTTTATCAGATGTAATGAAACAACTTGATGGCATTGGTTCAAGCCTTTCTGTAGCAACCAAGGATGGACGAATAACCAGTTTGGCAGATGCAATATCTAAAGCAATCAATAAATATTTGCGGATTCGCAAGGTTGCTAGCATTGAAGATATTCTTCTTGGTAAGGCTTGTTTTTCCGAAGTAGAAAAAGGATTAAAACGAGCAGGAAAAGCAAGCAGTGGCGACAAGGGAGTTTCAAACGGAGCTTATAAAGTTGCTTGCCCGGAATGTCAGAATACCCTTATATTTGAAGAAGGTTGTTCTAAATGTCATGCTTGCGGATTTTCTCAATGTTAAGAATCAAATTTAATAATGATTAAAGGCAAATAATTACATTAAGCTATTTGATAAATTCCGCAGTTTTACAGGCTGCGGAATTTTTTATTTTGAGATTATTTGTTAATATTCGCCTAAAAATAAAATGATTAAAAATAACTTTTTTAAGGGGAAAAGGCTTCATTTCGACATACAATTACGAAAGTTAACTTTATTTAAAAATGGTAATATTGAATGGTTAAAAAACTGTCTGACAGACACATTGAAGATTTACGCTTCCGTCGTGGGATAATCGATGGTGATGAAGATATTTTGGCTGAATTTTATGAAAAATATTTTTCGCGACTATATCGGTATATTTATTATCGAGTTGGAAGAGATCACCAACATGCAGAAGAAGTGGTAAATGACACCTTTGTTGAATCTATCGAAAAAATAGAAAAATTTGATTCCGAGAGAGGAAATCTTGAAGCTTGGCTAATCATTCTTTCAAGAAATAAAATTCGCTCTCTGAATAATTCAATGCGACGAGCAACTAATTATGAAAGGAGCTGGTCAATGCTTGAAGGAGAACTAGACACTATATTTTCAAGTATTTCAGACATTAGTGAACAGGAAGCATATTTGGAAAATGAGGAACTTAGCAATGCCGTTGGTCTAGTTATGGGTTCTTTGCCGGAGGACTATAGCCAGTTGCTTGAATTAAAATATAAGGATGAACTTTCAACAAAAGATATTGCTGCCCGATTGAAAAAGACTGAGAAATCAATTGAAAGCAAGCTCACAAGAGCAAGGGCAGCTTTTCGTCAATTATTTACAGCTACGAATGCAGATATTATTTCGATATAGGAGAGAAATATGAATGATATTGAAGATACAGATACTACTGATTTCAAAAAAGGATTAAAGACCTTGCTTAAAACAAGTTATCACCCGGTAAACCCCAGTGAGAAGTTCAGAGCTGAGCTTTTTGAAAGATTAAAAAACACCCAAAAGCAAACCATTAATAAACGAAAAAACAAAAGAAATATTCGTTATGCTATTTTTTCATTTGTTAGTTCAGCTGCCGCTATGGCATTAATAGCTTTTGGTGGATTAATGGATTCAACAAATATTTCAAGTAATCAGATAACACCAAAAGAACAAAGGACAGCTGTTTCGCAGTTTGGGACAAATACAAATATTTCAAACACAAGTATTGACCTCACAAAGGCGACAAGCAAAGGCGGACTGGAAATTGCCCGAGGAGTGTCATTGACAATGGATAGCGGTAGTAAGGTTAAGTTAACCAATGGTATTCTTGATATTTCCAGCGGTAATATTTCTTTAAAATTAAGTGATAACGCATCACCATACGAAATAAAAATTAAAAGCCATAAAATAAAACTTCAACCCGGAAGTCAACTTGCAATGAATGTTAATCTCTTAAATTCAAATGATAATCGCAATGAATTGGTTCCTGATATTACCTTATTTCGAGGTAAGGGTTTAATCTCCAATAAACAAGGAAGCACAACCTTGTTGCCAAACCATACCTATCGCCTCCATCTATATCAAGAGCCGGAGGATGCAAATATAAATGACATCGATAGCTTAAATCCTCAAGGTATGCCGGAGATGGTCAATTTTAAGATTATCAAATAAGTAATAATCACAAATTCCGCAGTTTAAATTTAGTCAATCCATTTTGAAATATTGTTTTTGACAAAATCATCATCTGTTAAGTGTGGATATGATTTATAGATTCTATCTAATTCTTCTGATTGACCTTCCGACAAAGTTTCAGCTGGATTAAGACAGCGAATAGATTTCATCAATCCTTGACGACGAAGCACTTCATGAACCCCCGGGATACAACCACTAAAATTATTTGCCGCATCGAAAAGGACGGCATTGCAATCAGTTACTTCAATATTGCGAGTTATCATTTCTTGTGGGATAGAATTGCCACTTTCTATAATTTGATGGATTTCATCTAATAGCTCAACAGCTCGTTTTGTCCATACGCACCAATGCCCCAATAGTCCTCCCTTAATCCGAGTTTCGACAATTCCGTTTTCTGTTTGAAATCTAAATGGAGTGAGCAAATCCATAACAATATTATCATCATTGCCGGTATAGAGAGTTATCTCTTCAGTTTTTCCTGCATCACATATTGCCCGAACTACATCAATGGTTTGATAGCGATTGAATGGTGCCATCTTGATGCCTAAGACATTGTCAATATTTGCAAATCGCTGCCAGAAATCATAACCAAGAAGACAACCGCCAACCGCAGGTTGTAAATAAAATCCAATAATTGGAATTTCTTTGGCAATTCTTTCGCAGTGAGAAATTAGCTCATCAACACTTTTATCCTTTAACGCAGCCAAACTAAGAAGAGAGGCATGAAATCCATATTCTTTTGCGAGTTGTGCTTCGCTTAGGGCTTGCTCTGTATTACCACAAATTCCTGAAACCTTTAATATCTCTCGATTATTTTCTTTGCATGCTTCATCAATACAAGCACTAGTAAAGCTTAAGACTTCTTCGAGTAGATTGTGCTTTGATTCCCGAATTTCAAATTGTGTAGTATGAACCCCAATTGCAATTCCACCGACACCGGCAGCAATATAATATTGAGCTATTGCTCGCATATCTTGTTTGTCAATCGAAAGTTCTTCGGTTAAAGAAAGAGGATGAGCCGGGATTACACAGCCATTCTTAAACTTTGTTAGCACATCTTTTGGAATATCGTTTATCTTCATTTCATGCCTTTCATCCTAAATTTCAACTGCGAAATTTAAGCTTATTGGTAAAAATCTAAAACTTACCATCACTTACTTCAAACTTTGTTGGTTTACCAAGTGTCCTGCCACCTTGCAAAATCCACTCTGCTTGCCAATCTAAAAGGGTCTCAATATCAACTTTAGGTTTTCCGAAAACCTCTATTGCCTTGCTTGCATTAGCAAGAAAAGTTTTTTTCGGTTCTCCGGTAAAGGTAACTTTTTTGTTTAATATCTTTGCCATCTGAGTAGCTGCATATTTGGTAGTAACTATTTCAGGTCCGGTTATATTTATTACTTTCGCTGGTGAGCTAACTAATTGTAAACAAAGCAACGCTTGACTAACTGCATCACCTTGCCAGATACAATTAAAATGTCCGGCAGAAAGGTCAATTATTTCATCAGCCATTATCTTTTGGCAAATATCATGAAGAACTCCATACCGCAAATCAACACTATAATTTAACCGAAAATGGCAAACCTTTGTCCCCCAAGTTCGGCAAGCGTAATTAAACATCATCTCTCGACCCAAAGCAGAGCTGGCGTAGTTGCCAAGTGGGGCAGGTTGCGTCTCTTCGGTGCAACCTCCACTTTCTGCAGCAACAAGTGGATATACACAACCGGTGGAAAAACTTACAATTGATGATTTTCTAAAATGTCGAGCAACATATCCCGGCACCAAGGTGTTCATAACCCATGTTAAATCTTCTGCCCCATCGGTGCCGAATTTTTTGGCAACCATATAGATTACATTTTTAACTAACTCCAAACGATTAACTTCTTCCGGATTAGAGAGATCGGCAATGGTGGTTTCAATTCCTTCTTGCTCAAGAATTTCTTTGGCTATTGGATTGGAAAAACGAGCAACCCCAACAACCCTTTTCTTTACTCCTGCTTCCTTAATCGCACGAGCAGCCATTACCGCAAGATTGACCCCCATTTTACCGGCAACACCAAGGATAATGATATCGCCGTCAAGTTTTTTCATATAATCAATCAGCATTTGATTTGGGGTGGTAATCAATAAATCTAATTGTTCTTCATTTTTTATTATTATTTTATTCATAATCATCCTTTGGGAATTTAGATTCATTTTAATCTGAGAGTAAACAATTAGTTAAAATCTGTAAAGTTAAATTATGGGGAAATAGTTCGATGCTGTTCTAATCTTTCTTTATCTGTTTTTGCAACATATATATCATTTCCATTTTCATCTTTTTCGGCATAAAACATTGCCGTCGCAACTGTCCCGGGGGTAGGAATAAAACACTGCACCTGCTGCGGTTTCCAGCCCTTCTTTCTAAGCCAAGAAGAAAGTTCCTGCATATCAGCCATTGTGCAGCCGGGGAAGGCACTCATCAAATATGGAATTACAAATAAAGACGAATGAGAATCTGTTTTTTTAGGATTTGTTTTATTATAAAATATTTCAATAAACTTTTCAAACTTTTCAAACTTAGTTTTTCTCATCTTTTTTAAGACATTTTCCGAGCAGTGCTCCGGTGCTAATTTTAATTGGCCACCGGTAAAGTTTTTTGTAATTTCCAAAATCGCAGGCTCTGTGGGATTGACTAAATCATAACGGATACCGCTTGCTACTCGAAGATGCTTAATGCCATTAATGTCATTCACATGGGAGAGAAGTTGTAAATATTTATCGTGGTTTAATTCTAAATTCTGACAAACTGCTGGTGCATAACAACTTTTTCGGTGGCAATTCTCTCCATTTATTTTACATCTTGATTGATAAGAATTGGCTGTTGGCCCACCGATATCACTAATTGAGCCTTTAAATGCCTTGTGCTTAAGCAATGATTTTATCTCGTTAATTATTGATTGCTCTGAACGAGATGCAATATTTTTTCCTTGATGAAGAGCAAGAGAACAAAATGTGCATCCTCCACCGCAACCACGATGAGCAGTAATGCTAAATCTAATCATTTCAAGAGCAGGTATCTTTTCTTGATATGACGGATGTGGATTACGGCTAAACGGTAGAGAGTAAAGTTTATCAAGCTCTTTCTCCGTAAGTGCTTTCGCCTTTGGGTTGATAATTAATTTTCTGCCATTGTGAGATTGAACAAGAATACAATTGATGTTTTGAATTTGATTTTCAATTTCCACAGTTGCAATAATCAATTTTTGTTTATCTTCTTTTATATCGTTTAGTGAAGGTAATTCTTTTGCTTCGCTTAAATCTAAGTCCATATCCTTTTTGGCAATAAAAGCGGTTCCTCGGATATTGCAGATTGACTCTTTTTTTTCTAATTTATCAGCCAATTCAACAATTGCTCGTTCACCCATTCCATAAATTAAAATATCTGCCTTACTATCAAAGAGGATACTTTGCCGAATTGAATCTGTCCAAAAATCATAATGAACAGCTCGACGAAGTGATGCCTCAATTCCGCCAATTGCAATCTTTATTTTTGGGAATGCCTGCCTTACTAAATTTGTATAGACGACTACTGCCCGATTTGGACGGGCTCTGCTTTTACCTCCTGGGGTATATGCGTCGTCATGCCGTTTTTTTCTAAAAGCGGTATAGTGAGCAAGCATTGAATCTAATGCCCCTGAGGAAATTCCGACAAACAAACGAGGCCGCCCCATTTTTTTTATATCGTCTGGCGATTTCCAATTTGGTTGTGAAATAATTCCAACCTTGTAGCCATAACTTAAAAGGTGTCTGCCAAGAAGTGGTACACCAAAAGATGGGTGGTCGATATAGGCATCACCACTGACCAAAAGAATATCTAATTCATCCCAGCCGAGTTTGTCCATTTCAGGACGGGAGGTTGGTAGAAAATTAATATTTAGATTAGGCATAAATTATTCGTTTTCTGATTTATCTTCTGATTTATCTTCTGATTTATCTTCCGGTTTATTTGTAGGTGATTCTTTTTTATTTTTACCGCTCATCCTATCTTGATGATTATAGTATTCTTGCATCAAAAGATAATTCAAAATAGTTCTTATCGCAATAATTGATGTCAAAATCCCTACTTCATTCCAGGTTGGGGCAGCGGTTGTCTTGAGAATACTGCCGCCAACAAGAAAACCTAAACCTAATGAAAAAGAATGCCCCATTTCCATCCTGGTTTCATTTATGGCATCAATCGAGCGTTTTTCAAAAAATATATCTTTAATGAATGTTGCCATAGCTTTGATTATGCCAATACCAATTGCAATCATTGCCAACAATTGACAAAAGTCCACCATATGGTTATTTGCAGCAATAGTTAATTCGTGTAAAGTCATTATTGATTTCTCTTATTATTGAATTAGAAAGTATTTGTTTTATCGACATATTCTTCTTCATTATCTCTATTAATATATAAATTCCTTGCAAGAAATATCCTTTGATATAAAATAAGATAAAGTGCAATAGGTACCAATTTTAAAAGGAGAGTAATTATGGCATTATGGGATAAAATCAAGGGACAATTTATTGATGTAATTGAGTGGGTTGACAATACTCGTGACACAATGATTTGGAAATTTCCAAGATATGATAATGAAATAAAAAATGGTGCACAGTTAATTGTTAGGGAAGGTCAAAATGCAGTATTTATGCATGAAGGCGAACTTGGCGATGTTTTTAAACCGGGAAGAGTTGAATTAACGACTAATAATATTCCAATTCTGACAACCTTAAAGAGTTGGAAGTATGGTTTTGATTCTCCATTTAAATGTGATGTTTATTTTATTACCACTCGTCAATTTACAGATTTAAAGTGGGGAACCAAAAATCCAATAATGCTTCGTGATCCGGAGTTTGGTCCGGTTCGTTTGCGAGCGTTCGGAAGTTTTTGTGTACAAATTACTGATCCGGGAAAATGTATAAAACAATTTGCCGGGACTGACCCAAATTTCAATACCGATGAAGCGGTAGGGCAATTTAAAAATATCCTTGCCACAAGATTTGCTGATGCGCTTGGTGAATCAAAAATCCCAATGCTTGACCTTGCTGCAAACTACAATGAAATTGGTGATTTGCTTACCGACAAAATCCAACCTGAATTTGATGAATACGGAATTAAACTAACCAAGCTTTTGGTTGAAAACATTTCTTTACCTCCTGCGGTTGAGGAAGCTCTTGACAAACGTTCTGAAATGGGAGTGCTTGGTAATATGAATCAATATACTCAATTTCAAACAGCCAACGCCATTGAAGATATGGCAAATAACCCTGGAGGAGCTGGTTCAAATATGATGGGCGTTGTTGCCGGAATGGGAATGGGAAATGTAATGGGTGGAACAATGCAAAATAATGCTTCTGCCCCTCAAGCACCTGGTGCTGTCCCTCCCCCTTTGCCTCCTGCTACGCAATGGTTTGCCGCAATTAATGGACAGCAGTCAGGTCCATTTGATGATAATGCCATAAAACAACAAATAGCAGGACGATTTATAGCTCAAGACACTTTGGTTTGGAAGCAAGGAATGGCTACATGGACAAAAGCAAGCGAAGTTGCAGAAATTGCAACCCTATTTGGAACCATGCCACCCCCACTACCGTAACAAAAGCTTCCAGCTTTTGACCAGATAGTAACAAAAGCTTCTAGCTTTTGTTACATTACGGAAGGAGAAGAATGAATATCTTTAAGATTTTAAAAAAACATCATCAAATAATGATGCTTGGAGTTTTCATAATAACAATTTTGTTTTCCGGTCTTGTTTATGGCAGAGCCGGGGGGGGGCGTTCATTTTCCGGAGGCTCTTCCTTTGGTGGTTCGTCATTCGGGCATAGTTCAAGTTTTGGTAGAAGCGGTTATTATTCCCGAGGGATTGGAATTAATGATGTCATTATATTTATAATAATAATAGCTGTTGTTATTTATCGTGCAAAATACGAGATTCAAGAAGGACGACCGGGAAGAATTATTCAAAAAGCCAATAGGATGCAAAATGAAAGCATTCGTAACAGGGGGATTTCAATTATTAAAAATAAAGATCCTGGCTTTGATGAATCAATTTTTATCAATAGAGTTAAAACCGCTTTTTTGAAGATTCAAGATGCTTGGTGTGCTCATGATTTATCAACGGTTAGACCATTTATTTCCGATGGAATTGATGAACGATTTACCTTGCAAATAGAAGAACAGAAGGCACAAAACATAATTGACGAGATGGAGAGCATTGTCGTAAACTCTGTGCGAATTGCTCAAGTTTATAGCGACAATGTATTTGATACCATTACCGTTAGGGTTGATGCAACTGCAGTAGATTATAGCAAAGATATAAATACCGGGAAAATAGTTGATGGGACAAAAAGCTCCAGTCAGTTTGTTGAATACTGGTCATTTCTTAGAAAACTTGGGGTTAAGAGCAGTCGTGATGGTGGGCTTATTGAGGGTAATTGTCCAAATTGTGGAGCACAACTAAATATCAATCAATTTGCAAAATGTGAATCCTGTGATTCAATGATTAAAAACGGTTCATACGATTGGGTGCTTGCAGAAATAACTCAAGCTTCAGAGTGGTCACCAATTGATGAACAATCATTACCTGGAGTTGAATCTTTACAAAATAGGGATAATAATTTTTCAGTGCAAGCTCTTGAAGACAATATTAGCGTTATGTTTTATCGTCAAATGACAAGCTGGCGTAACGGAAAACTTGATGCATTGCAAAAGATAGCAACGGAGTCTTATTGTCAGGAATTTAGCAAAAAACTTTCATTTGGTAATGATGGCACCCGAACATTCCCCGGTCAGGCGGCAATTGGTAAAGTTGATACATTGGGTATTTATAGCGATGGTGATATAGATACCGCAATGTGTTTGATTAGATGGTCGGCGTCGAGATTTATTATAGATAGATCAGGTAAGATTAAAAAAGCAAAGGGTGCGACTCTTTCTAGTCAAGTATTTTTTGTTGTTAGAAAAAACACAGCAAAAACTTTTGATGGAGAAAACTTAGGCTCGACTCACTGCCCATCTTGTGGTTCCCCAGGTTCTACAAATACAGCAAGTAAATGTGAGTATTGTGGAGCAATTATAAAATCAGAAGAATCATGGCGACTTGATGATGTTCAATCATTATTGTCACCAAAAGTGTCAGAAATGAAAAGTAAATTAAGTATAAACAATAATGGATATGTTGCAAAAGATGTAAATACGGTTGGCACCCCCGGAGAATGTATTTCCGGTGGAGCTGAGGCTGCTGCTTGGATGATTCAGATTATGCTTGCCGATGGAGTGATTGATAAAAGAGAACGAGAATTAATTGATTCTTATGCAAAGGCAAGAGGAGTGTCTCTTGAACAAATTGATATGTTGATTGAGGCAATGGGAAGTGGAGAGCTTGAAGCACCAAAACCAAATTCAGAACAAGAAGCAAGGCAGTGGATAGAGGCAATGGCTGCAATGGCACTTGCCGATGGCATAGTTGATAAAAGTGAGAAAAAAGCACTTTTGCAACTTGGCAAAAAGCTTAACTATTCAGCGTATGACATAAAAATGATTCTCGCCAAAAAACGAGGAGAGCTATACCAAAATGCAAAGAAAAGAATCATCAAAGAAAGAAAAATGAAGATGAAGAGTTTTGATGGTTAAACCTAAATTCCGTAGTTGGAATTAACAATTAAGGAAGTTCTACGGACGATATTAAATGAAATTAAAATATAAGCGATACCAATTATTTTTATTTAATTATTTACAACAACATCCGATAATGTTATAGTCCCAATTCTAAATTTGTAGGGAATTGAGTAAAAGACATACTACAATTTTTTTTTAATTATCACCTTTAGCAATAGCTAAAGAACCTTCATTGTTAATTATTAACTGTTAATTGTTAATAATTAACAATGAAGGTTCTTTAGCTATTGCTAAAGGTGATAATTA